>JAOUEG010000009.1 GCA_029858845.1 Chloroflexota bacterium
CCTCCTGGAATCAGCCCACCTGGTCGATCGGATCCGCCGCGCCAAGTCGCTCGGGATCATCCTCCCCGGCGAACCGACGATCGACTACGAGGCGATGGCCGCCAGCAAGGACGCGGTCGTCAAGCGGATGTGGACCGGCCTCAAGTCGCTCGTCACCAAGAACAAGGTGACGTGGGTCGAGGGACGCGGCCGGCTGGACGGCCCCAACAAGGTGCGCGTGCTGCAGCCCGGCGAGGATGGCAGCCCGGGCGGAGGTGGGGAGCGCGTCCTCCAGGCCACCGACATCATCGTCGCCACCGGATCGCGCGTGAAGAGTCTGCCCGGGCTCGATCCGGACGGCCGGCGGATCGTGACGAGTGACGACGTCCTGCGGGCGACGACCCTGCCGAAGGACATCATCGTCGTCGGCGCGGGCGCGGTCGGCGTCGAGTTCGCCAGCATGTTCCACGACGTCGGCGTCAAGGTGACCGTGCTCGAGTACCTGCCGCAGATCGTTCCGCTCGAGGATGTCGAGGTCAGCAGGGTCGTCGAGCGCAGCTTCACCAAGCGCGGTATCGACGTCATGACCAGCGCCCGTTTCGATGCGGCGCGCGTCAAGGCGAGCAAGGCGGGGGTCACCGTCATGGTCGGGCCGGAGGGCAAGGACGCCGGCGAGCTGCGGGCCGAGCAGATGCTCGTGGCCATCGGTCGTGCCGCCAACATCGAGGAGATCGGACTCGAGACGACCCGGGTCGAGACGGACCGCGGGATCATCAAGGTGGACGGCCACATGCGTACCAGGGAGCCACACGTCTTCGCCATCGGCGACGTCGTCGGCGGCCTCTGGCTGGCCCACACGGCGGCGCACGAGGGGATCATCGCCGCCCATGTCATCGCCGGTGAGGCTGACGTCCACCCGATGGACTACGCGGCCCAGCCGCGGGCGACGTACTGTCGGCCCGAGATCGCCTCGATCGGCCTGACGGAAGAGCAGGTCAAGACCAGCGGCGTGGCCTACAAGGTCGGCAAGGTCCCATTCCAGGCGATCGCCAAGGCGCTCATCGGCGGCGAGTACGAGGGGTTCGCAAAGGTCATCGCGGACAAGGAGACAGATGACACCCTCGGCGTCCACCTGGTCGGTCCACACGCCACCGACCTCATCGCCGAGGCGTCGCTCGGGTTCACGCTCGAGGCGGCTGCATGGGAGATCGGGGCCGCCACGCACCCGCACCCGACGCTGTCGGAGGTGGTCGGCGAGGCCGCCATGGCGGTCGACGGACGCTCGATCAACTTCTGAGCCGTTGATCCGAAACGGACGATCGACGACGCGATGATCACGCGGAGGCCGAACCGGCGATGACCGACAGGACGGGGAAACAGGGCAGCCTGGCCGCCTCCGTGGGGCTGTACGACGACGACCTGGTGCAGATGTACCGCTACGTCGCCCTGGCGCGGGCTTTGGACGAGCGGATGTGGATCCTCAACCGGGCGGGCCGGATCCCGTTCGTGATCTCCGGGCAGGGCCACGAGGGAGCGCAGGTCGGGATCACGTGGCCGCTGGAGCGGCACCAGGACTGGATCGCGCCGTTCTATCGGTCCATCGCCACATGCCTGACGTTCGGCATGGAAGCCCGCGACATCCTGACGGCGCAGTACGCCACCGCGCTCGATCCGTCATCTGGCGGACGTCAGATGCCGGGCCATTACGGGTCGCACGAACACAACATCGTGTCGGTGTCGTCGCCGGTGGCGACCCAGCTCCTCCACGCCGTCGGGATCGCGCTTGCGGCCAAGATCCGGGGAACGGGCCAGGTGGCGTTGACGACCATGGGGGAGGGAAGCAGCAACCAGGGCGACGTCCACGAGGGCCTCAACTTCGCCGCGATCCACAAGCTGCCGTTCGTGTTCGTCGTCGAGAACAACGGCTACGCGATCAGCGTCCCGGCCGCTCGCCAGCTGGCCGTCGCCGACGTGGCGGACAGGGCGGCCGGGTACGGGATCCCGGGGGTGATCGTCGATGGGTCCGACGTCCTGGCGTGCTACGCCGCCTCGCGTGAGGCGATCGAGCGGGCCCGCTCCGGCGATGGCCCGACGCTGATCGAGGCCAAGGTGACCAGGCTCACGGCGCACTCGTCGGACGATCAGCAGACGAAGTACCGCTCCGCGGAGGAGCTGGCTGCCGAGCGCGAGCGGGACCCGCTCCCGCTCTTCCGATCCCAGCTCGAGGAGGCCGGCGTCCTCACCGAGGAGATCGCCACACGTCTCGCGGCCGAGATCAAGCTCGCGGTGGACGATGCGACCGATGTCGCCGAGGCGCAGGTCGACCCGGACCCCGCCACCGCCATGCGCTTCGTCTATGCGGAGGACGACGGCCGATGACTGCCAGGACCTTCATCGACGCGATCCGCGAGACGCTGGCCGGGGAGATGCGGCGCGACCCGTCGATCATCGTGCTCGGCGAAGACGTCGGCAAGAAGGGCGGCGTCTTCCTCGCCACGGACGGGCTCTGGGCCGAGTTCGGGGACGAGCGCGTCATCGACACGCCGCTCACGGAATCGATGATCGTCGGGGCCTCGATCGGGGCGGCGATCAATGGCCTGCGCCCGGTGTGCGAGATCCAGTTCGCCGACTTCATCTTCCCGGCGTTCAACCAGATCGTCTCCGAGGCGGCTCGGATGCGCTACCGCTCCAACAACGGCTACAGCGTGCCGATGGTCATCCGGGCTCCGTACGGCGGCGGCGTGCACGGGGCGCTCTATCACTCGCAGAGCGTCGAGGCCTTCTTTACCCACGTCCCCGGTCTGAAGGTGGTGGTGCCGTCCACGCCTCATGACGCCCGCGGGCTGCTGCGTTCGTCCATCCGTGACGACGACCCCGTCCTGTTCTTCGAGCACAAGAAGATGTATCGCAGCGTCCGCGGCGAGGTTCCGGACACGGACTACACGATCCCGCTCGGCCAGGCGGCCGTGACACACCCGGGATCGCAGGTCACGGTCATCGCCTATGGCCTGATGGCGCACTACGCCCTGGAAGCCGCCGATCGCGTCGCCGACGAGGGGATCAGCGTGGAGGTCGTGGATGTCCGAACCCTCCGTCCTCTCGACCGCGAGACGGTGCTCGAATCGGTCCGAAAGACCGGCAAGTGTCTGATCGTCTACGAGGACAACAAGTTCGGTGGGTACGGGGCGGAGATCGCCGCGATCGTCGCCGAGGAGGCATTCGACTACCTCGACGGCCCGGTCACGCGGATCGCCGGACCAGAGGTGCCGGGCGTTCCCTACAACCACGCTCTCGAGGACTGGTTCATGGTCAGCCCGGACAAGATCGCTGACGGCATCCGCCAGCTCGCGGCGTACTGATCGGGCAGGCGACGCGGCACGGTACCGCACGCGTGACGAGGACCCTGCCACCAGCCGGCGCTCGACCTTGTGACGCGAGATGGGCCACACTACACCCCTGTCCCGACCGATGGGCGATCTGAAGGAGCAGCGAACGTGGCGAAGGTGACGATGCCCCAACTCGGCGAGAGCGTCGCGGAGGGGACGATCGGGAAGTGGCTGAAGCAGCCCGGCGACCACGTCGCCAAGTACGAGCCGCTCCTCGAGGTCATCACGGACAAGGTCAATGCCGAAGTCCCGTCGCCGTTCGAGGGCGTTCTCAAGGAGATCCTCGTCGGGGAGGGCGAGACCGTTCCCAACGACGCCGACATCGCCATCATCGTGGCGGACGGGGATGCCGAGGCCGGGACTGCGGCGGCGACCGAGGCGGTCGCAACGGCGACCGAGGCCGCCGCGGCGGGCGGCCCGGCCGGCCCGAGCGAGTCTGCTCCCGTCGCCGAGGCGCCGGCTGGCTCGGCGGCCCCCGCTGCCGGAGCGACTCCGATCGCCCGGATGCCGGTGGCCGTCGCGGCAGGCGGCGATCCCGACGCCCGGATGACCCCCGCCGTCCGGCGCCTTCTTCGCGAGCACGGATTGAGTCCCGCGCAGATCGCTGGGACCGGCGGCGGCGGCCGGATCACCAAGGATGATGTCCTGGCCGTGGTGGAGGCGATCCGTACGGGCGGGGCTGCGGCAGCGCCTGCCGCGCGGACATCGGGCGCCCCCTCCGAGGCACCCGTAGCGACCCCGCCGGATGGGCGCGGCGGCCCGGCGGCGGCGCCGGCGGGCGCCGTGATCGCATTCCCACCGGGGGCGGACGAAGTCCTGCTGCCGATGACCCAGATGCGCAAGGGGATCGCGGCTCAGATGACTCGTGCGCTGCAGGTCCCGCACGCGTACGTCCACATGGAAGTGGACGCGACGAACCTCGTCCGCGCTCGCGGGCTCGCCAAGAGCGACTACCAGGCCCGGGAAGGGATCTCGCTCAGCTACGTCCCGTACGTCATCAAGGCTGCCGTGGATGCCCTGCGTCGGTATCCGACCTTCAACGCCCACTGGACCGAGGGTGGCCTGTTGGCGAAGCGTCGCGTGGACATGGGAGTTGCCGTCGCCGTCGACGACGGCCTTCTCGTGCCGGTCGTTCGTGACGTGGATCAGCTCAGCATCTCCGGCCTCAACCGCGCCATCGGGGAGGTCGCGGCCCGAGCTCGCGCCGGGAAGCTGAAGCTCGACGACTTCGGCGGCAGCACCTTCACGATCGACAACACGGGCTGGTTCGGATCCAACCTGACGATGCCGATCATCAACGTGCCCGAGGTCGCGATCCTGACCATGGAGGCGATCACGAAGCGGCCGGTCGTCCTTGAGACGCCGGACGGTGACGTCATCGCCATCCGCCCGATGATGAACATGGTTCTCGCGATCGACCATCGGGCCAACGATGGCGCCCAGGCAGCGGCGTTCCTCCGGGCGGTGAAGGCCTGGCTCGAGGCCGTCGGGCCGGACACGCCTGTCTACTGATCCGGCTCCGGCAAGGCCGAGGCTCGGTTTGCCCACCGCTCGACCGCGTGCGGCGGGAAACGAGCGGTGACGCTCGTGCCCGGATCGGCATAGGGCTCGCCCGATGCGCGTCCTCCTGACCTCGGGGACCGGGCCGATCGCCCTCGCCGTCGCCCGCCGCCTCGTTCGTGGCGGCGACCGCGTGGTCGCTGTCGTGCGGGACCCGGACAGCGCCGTCGAACTCATCGACCTGGGGGTCGAACTGCGCGTGGGCGACCTGTCGAGGACGGCGGCCATCGTGGATGTCCTTCGAGGATGCGAGGGTGCGGTACACCTCGCCGCCGACGATCGCGTCGGGGTCGCCGCGAGCGATCGGCCCGCCATGCTGGAGGCGAACGTCGGCGTCACGCACCGGGTGTTGGATGCGGTGTCGGTCGCCCGGCTCGAGCGGCTGGTCTACGTGTCGACGGTCGGGATCTTCGGTGACACCCTCGGTCGGATCGTGGACGAACGTCACCGCCGCGACCTCGCCTACGGGTTCCTGAGTCACGCCGACGAGACCAGGTTCCTCGCGCACCGGGCGGTCGAGGAGCGTCAGGCGGCGGGAGACCCGATCGTCGTCGTCCTGCCGGGCGACATCTACGGGTCGGACGACCATTCGGCCGTCGGTCGACTGTTGCGGGGCGCCTTCGACGGGACGCTGCGCTACCTCTCCATGACCGATACCGGCATCTCGGCGGTCCATGCGGATGACGTGGCGTCCGGGATCCTTGCGGCGCTGGACCGGGGCCGACCGCGCGAGGCCTACATCCTGGGGGGCGAGAACATCCGCCTGCTGGAAGCCCTGCGTGTCGCAGCCAGGCTCAGCGGGCGCCCGTTGCCGCGCCTTGCGATACCGACGGGCCTCATGCGCCTCGGGGCCCGCATGCCCGCCGCCCTGGCGCGGACCCTCGATCTCCCCGAGGCCCCCGGCGAAGTCGTCCGCACCCGCCTCGGCGTCACCCACTGGGCCTCGTCGGCGAAGGCGGCGACGGAGCTGGGCTACGTGCCGCGGGATCTGGCGAGCGGGCTCAGAGCGGCCTTCGACGAAGGGTGACCGCGAAAGGCCTCGTTGCGACCCGGCGGCGGTCCGCGTCGCCCACGCCCGGTCTCCGGATGCGCGCGGTGGCCACGATCGGGGACGCGTCGTCGCCGCAGGTGATGCATCCGCCCCCGAGGCCATGACGGGCTACACTCAGGCCATGGCTCGCGAGCTCCCGGTTCTCCCGTCGCCGTCCGGCGGCGAGAATCCCCACCACCCCCGGCCGGACCTGCCTATCTCGATCGGAGGCGGCCACGGCGGGCTGCCGGCCGGCGACGGTTCATCGGGCCGGCGTCGCCATCCCGACTGGATCCGGGCGCGGATGCCGTCCGGCGACAGCTTCCACGACCTCAAGGGCCTGCTTCGCGGACTCGATCTCAACACCGTCTGCGAGGAAGCGCATTGCCCGAACATCGGCGAGTGCTGGGACCAGCGAACCGCGACGATCATGATCCTGGGCGACACGTGCACGCGTGCCTGCGGGTTCTGCGCGGTCAGGACCGGTCGCCCGACCTGGTTCGACGATGACGAGCCCCGTCGCGTCGCCGAGGCGGTGGCCCAGCTCGGCCTGGAGCACGTCGTCGTTACCAGCGTTGCCCGCGACGATCTCCCGGATGGAGGGTCGGGCATCTTTGCCGAGACCATCCGTCTGATGCGTGATCGCTCGCCGGGTATGGGCATCGAGGTGCTGATCCCGGACTTCGACGGTTCGGATGATCGCCTGCGAACGGTCATGGACGCCAGGCCGGACATCCTCAATCACAACCTCGAGACGGTACGTCGGCTCCAGAAGCCGGTACGCAGGCGGGCGCGCTGGGACCGGAGCCTGTACGTGCTGCGGCGAGCGGGGGAGATGGCGGCCGAGATCGGCTATGCAGTCCACACCAAGTCGAGCCTGATGGTCGGTCTGGGCGAGACACGGGTGGAACTCCAGGAAGCGTTCGAGGCGCTGTTCGCCAACGGCGTGGACATCCTCACCATCGGCCAGTACCTTCGGCCCTCGCTTCAGCATCTGCCGCTCGAGCGCTACTACCACCCGGACGAGTTCGCCGAGATGAAGGCGGCGGCACTGGCGCTCGGCTTCAAGCACGTCGAATCCGCGCCACTCGTCCGGTCCAGCTACCACGCCCGCGATCAGGTTCCGGGCGCCGAGTTGCGGCGCCTGCGCCGGCAGGCCACGATCGATGCCGAGGGTCGGGTCATCCCGCTGGCGGGCTGACGTCGCGGATCCGTGAGCCGATCGGCATGGAGGCTCCGCACCGTCCACGGTGAGACGCCATGACCGACGCGTCGCGGACCTCGTTCGATCTCGAGACGGCCCCCATCCGTCCGCCGGATCGCCGCCGACGCCCGGACCCCGCGCTCGTCGGCGCTCTCGTCGTCGCGGTCGCGGTGCTCGTCGCCATCATCAAGCCCTGGGACGCTGGACCGGTGGCGTCAGAGCGTAGCCCTCGTCCTTCAGTCGCGGTCGCTTCGCCGGGACCAACCGTTCCATCCCGGGATCCGTCGAGTCCGCGGGTCGCCAACGCCATCCTCGAGGCACTTGAGGTGCACCACGCCTGGGGGATCCGCGTCTTGACGCAGGGGTCCGGTACTCTCGACTTCGTGGAGCGCTGGCACAGCGCAGAGCCGACCGACGAGGCGCAGGTGGCCCCGTTGGTCGTGAGTCTGGTGCCCTCCATCGCGGCCATCGGGATCACGTCACCGTCCGGCACGACGCCGCTGGACGTGCGCGCCTGGGCGCGTGGCCACGACGGACAGTGGCATCGGCTCGACGTTCGCCGGTTCGCCTCGGACCGACCGGCGGCAGATCTTCTGTTCGCGCCGCCCGTCGTCGACGGGGCGACGCTCCCGGTCTGGCCCTCCGGTCGCTATCGCTTCGACCTGCTGATGGGTGGCTATGTCGCTCGGATGGATCTCTCGATCGGGGCGGATGCGTCCATCGCCGACGCCCCGGTTTCCTCATTCGGCTACGCCGTCGATCGCGGGCCGGTGTCTTGGCCGGCTGACATCCAGCCGGGCCCCTACGCGGTCGCCGGGGGCGTGGTCATACCGCTTGCCGGTGGAGGCGGCGACTCCCTGGGAGTGGCTGAGGCATGGGTCGCGGGCGATCCCGTGGCCCGCGCCTACTTGCACAACGCCGTCGGCCTCGGGGTGCTGCTGCCGTCGGGGGCCAGCGATGCCGGTGGCGTCATCCGCCGGCTGGCGCCCGAATCGGTCTTCGCCGGGACGACGGCGATCGTCGGCGGTCGCAACGATCGGACCGGTGAACGGACGCCGTACGTGGTGTTCGAGGGTCCCGGCGGCGGCCGCTTCGAGCCGGGCGTCTACGCCATCGACCTCGCCTGGTCCGGCCTCCAGGGACCTCGGCGAGCGACCTGGCACATCGAGCTCCTGCCGGGACCATCGCCCGATGTCCCGCTGTTGCTGCAGGCCGCTCGACGCTACGCGCCGTTCGCCGGTGTTGACGGCCTCGTCGTCAGCGGCGCGGGACGCCCCGGGGCCGACCCGGCGACCGTGCCCGCCCGATTGGTCCCGCTGGCTGCATCGATCGGGTGCGACGTGCCGGTGATGCTCCAGACACCTGCCGTGCTCGGCCTGACGCACAGCCCGGAGGACCCGCCCGACCGGATCTCGGCGACGATCGCCCGTCCGCTCGGGCGAAGCCGGACGGTGGATCTGCGGATCGCCGATGGAGGCGCCCCCGGTCTGACCCTGATCGCGCCGGAGGACGAGCGGCTCTTCGTTGCCGGCACCTACCGCTTCAGCGTGCAGCGGGGCGAAGGGGCGGTCGAGTTCACGCTCTGTCTGGGGGCACCGCTCGACGAGACGCCGTCGAGCAGCTGAAGGCGCCATCACCGCCCGGCGTGGCGGCGGCGCCGGACCGGTACCCGGGCCATCACGGCCTCGGGTATCCTCGAAGACGATGCCTCGTCACCTCGCCCGCAAGGTCCCGCTCGCCGAGCTGCACTGTCACCTGGGCGGGGCCGTGACCCCGGCGATCATGTGGGGCATCGCCCATGCCCAGGGAATCAAGCTCCCAACGAAGGACTACTGGGAATTCCGTGACATGATCACGGTGTCGCGCCGGTCGCGGAGCTTCGACGGCTACCTCCAGCTCTTCCACTGGACCGAACTCATCCAGAGTTCGCCGATCGCCGTCGAGCGCGCGGTCTACGAGGTCGTCGGCGGTGCCTATCGCAAGAACAACGTCACGACGATGGAGCTGCGCTTCAACCCGATGAAGCGCAACCGCGGCGGCGAGCAGGATCTGGACCACATCATCGCGGCCGCGGTCCGCGGGATGGACCGGGCCACGTTGGAGTACCCGGTCAAGCCCGGCCTGATCTTCTGTCTTGACCGCGCCTTCCCGTTCGAGCTCAACGAGATCATCGCTGAGAAGGCGATCGCATGGCGCGATCGCGGGGTCGTCGGTATCGACATCGCCGGACCCGAGGCCGCGACCTTCCGCGTCGCCGACTACCGCCGACTCTACCGACGGGCGCGCCAGTTCGGTCTCGGACTCACCGTCCACACCGGCGAATCCGGGCCGGTAGACGAGGTCGCCAGGGTCGTCGAGCAGCTCGAGCCAGACCGGATCGGCCACGGTATCAAGGCCGCCTACGATCCTCGAGCGATGGCCATGATCCGTGATCGTGGGATCGTGCTCGAGATCTGTCCCACCTCCAACCTCAATACCAGGGTCGTCTCCGGTTGGGACGAGTTCCGCTGGATCTTCGACACGTTCCGCCGCAACGAAGTGCAGTTCACGATCAATACGGACGGACCGGAGATGCTCAAGACCTACATCCGGGACGAGATGGCCACCTTGGCCCGCCTCGGCATCCTGTCCGGCGGCGACGTGGAGCACGTTGCGGCAACGTCGCTGGTGGCGTCCTTCGTGCCGAATGTCTCGGATGTCCCGCCGCCCAGCCTGGAGCCGCCGCGCCGACAGGCCGTGGAGCGCGAAGAGGCCTAGGGTCCGGACGCGGCCGTCCGCCGTCTCGCCGGTGCTGACGGGCGCGGCCCTCAGTCCTCGGCGCCGCCGAGCCGGTAGGAACAGCAGCGGTCACCGGTCGCGATGTGCGTTTCGCGCTCGACGTCCTCACCCAACAGCTCCCGGAACAGGTCGAGCTCGGCCTGGCACGCGGCCGCATGCTCGGATGACACCCGGTGGATCGCGCAGTTGTGCTGCACGATGCGGATCACGCCGTCATCCCCGACGACCGCCTCCGCCAGGTAGCCCTGCTCGTCCTGGATCACCGCAAGCTCGCGGGCTCGGTCAGCGAGGGGCGCGTCGGCCTCCAGGCGATCGGCCAGCCGCTGGCGAATCCGGTCGCGAGTGAGCCGTCGCCGCTCCTCGAAGACGCCGTCGACGAGTTCGTCGCCGCCGATCGAGCGGATCGCCGCCAGCAGGCCGGTGGCCAGGCCGTCGTAGTTGGCGGGGAAGAGGTCCTGCGCCGCCGCGGTGACGTCGTAGACGTGGCGAGGTCGCCCGACCCCGTGACGGACCGCCTGACGCTTGACCAGTCCCGCCGCCTCCAGCGAGTGCAGCTGCTGCAGCACGCCGGTGCGGCTGACACCCAGGTCCGTGGCCAGTCGTTCGGGCGACCGGGGGCCGTCGTGGCGCAGGCCCAGCAGGATCGATCGGCGGAGACCGTTCCCCCCACTCGTGGCGGACTCGCGCTCCGGTCGCGCCACCTCAGGCGCGTGATGGGGCGGCTCGGGCGGGCGGGCGCTCAGGTCGTCCATGGTCCCGCGAAGGCTAGCACCGAGCCCGCAGATGCGCTGGATCCGGGACATGCCGGGTGGGCGGGTGGTAGGCTCGAACCGGATGGATCTTGACCTTCCCGCCGAACATGCGCTGCTTCGGGACACGATCCGCGAGTTCATGCTGGCCGAGGTCGCGCCGGTCATCGATGAGCATGAACGCGAGCGCCGATTCCCCACTGAGATCGTCCGTCGGATCGGCGAGATGGGGTGGCTCGGCATCCCGATCCCGGAGGACGAGGGCGGGGCCGGCATGGACACGCTGGCCTATGCCGTGGCCGTGGAGGAGATTTCACGCGTCTGGGGATCGCTCGGGCTCATCGTCGCAGCGCACACCTCGCTGGGTTGCGGGCCGCTTCACCTGGCGGGGACGCCCGACCAGCGCCGGACGTTCCTCGTTCCGATGGCGGAAGGCCGCGTCCTGGGCGCATACGGCCTGACCGAATCGGGTGCCGGATCGGATGCAGGCGGCACCAGGACCACCGCGCGCCACGAGCCCGGTCCGGATGGCGGTACGTGGGTCCTCGACGGCTCCAAGCGGTTCATCACCAACGCAGGGCAGGCGGGCACCTACATCGTGACCGCCAGGACCGGCACCACCGGTCGGGGCGACAGCGAGATCTCGGCCTTCATCGTCTCGGCCGACGCGCCCGGGTTCAGTGTCGGGCGGCTGGAAGAGAAGCTCGGGCTGCACGCCTCGGCGACAGGTGAGCTTCGGTTTGACGGCGTTCGGCTCCCGTCCGGCAATCTCCTCGGTCAGCAGGGGGCCGGCTTCCGGACGTTCCTCAGGATCCTCGACGGGGGCCGCATCGCCATCGGCGCGATGGCGGTCGGGCTGGCACAGGCCGCCCTCGACGCCAGCATCCCGTACGCCCAGACCCGCGAGCAGTTCGGGCGGCCGATCGGCTCATTCCAGGGCGTCGCCTTCATGATCGCCGACATGGCCACCGAGATCGAGGCTGCCCGCGCCATGGTGTGGCGTGCCGCCTGGCTGAAGGACCAGGGCCGCGACTACGGGTTGGCGGCCGCGCAGGGCAAGCTCTTCGCCTCGGAGGTGAGCAGCCGGGTCACGAACCACGCAGTCCAGGTCCACGGCGGCTACGGGTATGTCGCGGACTACCCGGTGGAGCGCTATCTGCGCGATGCGAAGCTCACCGAGATCGGTGAGGGCACCAGCCAGGTGCAGCGCTTGGTCATCGGACGCAAGGTTCTCGACCTCCGGGTGATGTGATCGCCCCCTCGGCGGGCACCCCGGGGACGGAACGCTAGCTCGACCGGGTGAGTCGGACGATCAGCCGGTACTGGCTCCTGGATCCGACGCATGTCTGCAGGGTCATGCTCGGACGGGACTGCGCCGCGTAGGCGAACGCGCCCTTGTCGGGCGTGGTGACCTTCCACCACGCGACCTTGTAGGCGTGTACGCGGCCGCCGCCATCCGCGTACAGCACGGTCATCCCCTTGCGCAGGCTGCCGCGCACGTAGGCGTCGTGGAGTGGCTTGAACACGCTGTGCGCGTGACCGAAGAGGTAGACGTTGTTCCTGCCGGCGCAGCCCCACCGGTAGATCCGGTCTCCGGGATAGGCTGTCGAGGAGCAGGCGAACGAGGCGACCGATCCCCGGATCCCGAGTGCGGGCATGGAAACCCTGTTGCGCCCGGAAAGCGCGGCGGAAGCGCTGGCGTCCGCCGACGCCGCGACCCGGGGCTCGGATCGAGGCGACGGCGCTGGCGGGTCCGTGTTCGCCCGGGTGATCCACTCGGCTGACGATCGGACCGGGGCACGTGGAGCGAGATGCTCGCGGCGCAGATCGGCCTGGGTCTGGATGGCGATGTCGGCGGCCGAGCCGCGCGACTCCGAGACGATCGTCCGGACGGCTCCCGTCCCGAATCCTGCCAACGCCGGGTGGGCGCGCGTCGGGGCTCCGTGGAGTTGACCCGCCGCCCCGGTCATCGCGACGCCTGCAGCGGCTGCGAGCAGGGCGAGGCCGATGAGGGACCGGTTCGTGCGGGAGGATGCGGGCATGACCGCACTCTCCCGCCCCGGAACTGCGCAGACCGTGACCCGGGAGTCCCGGCAGGCATGGGAAGGTGGAGGTCACCGCTCCACCACGGAGCGGAGCGGACGACACCGGACCGCACCTGCCGGCGGGCACCAACTCAGTCGCCGGTGCCGGCCGCGACCTCCAGTGCGTCACGGATGGCCGCCTCGAACCCGGGTGCCCAGGGACCCTGGCCGGCCAGGACATAGGGCGATTGCTCCACCGTCTCGAAGGTCTGTGGGTCGGTCACGAATTCCCGAGCGCACGTGTCCACCGTGGCGCGCAGCCGCTCGAACGACCCGCGGTTGCGGAAGATGTACACGTGGATCCTCACCGGGTCGGACTGATCCAGGCCCTTCGCGGTGATCCCGATGGCGGTCGGGACCAGGATGGCGTCGGCGCATCCGGCGTCCCCGGATACGAGCTCCTCGATGGCGATTCCCCGCTTGGTGAGTTCGGTGGCGATGCCCTGGAAGTCGGCCGGTGTGGGCGCAGGTGGCGTGGTGGAGATCGTGCCGCAGCCGGCCGCCAAGAGGGCGGCCATGAGGATCAGGCTGGCGATGGCCACGCCGGCTCGGAGATCACGCATCGGGCCGGAGGCTATCACCGGGAGGGCGAACCTGCCGGTCGCGCTAGGATGACGTCCCTGTGCTCGACGTGGTCGTCTCCGTTCTGCGCCACACCGGCCCGATCGCCGTGGCGCGGTCTCGCCGGTCGACCGTCCGCGCCCTGTCCGCCGTCCTGGTGATGCTCTTGGCCATGCCGGCCGTGACCGGTGCAGCGCCGACGGATCCAATCGCACTCCTGGACCGTCCTCGCGTGGATGTCGCGGAGTTGTCCGGCGCAGGGCCGGGCGGCGGATCCCGGGTCCTGGTGGTGGACCCGCTGGGATCCGAGGCGGCGGGCGTGCACCTCACGGTGCTCCACCGCGGTCCGACATGGTCGGTCGCCGCCGAGATGACCGTCGATATCGGACGGTCCGTCGAAGGCGCTGTCGGCCAGCCCTGGATCGTGGGCCTGGGCGATGAGCGCTTCGCCCTGATCGTCTCGTCCGAGTCGGGCGACGGTAGCCTCATCGCGACGATCGGGGTCGGATCGGCGGCGCGCGGTTCGACCGTGACGGAGCTGGATCGCCGTTGGCTGGACGACCCCGTGGATGACGCGGGGGTCGCCGATGTCACAGGCGACGGCCGGCCCGATCTCGTGGTGGCGACCGCCCGGACGGTCCGGACGGGCGGAACGTGCCAGGGCTCGACGATCACCGTCTTCCGCGACGGCGACCTGCGGTTCCTCCGCCGACTCGAGGTGCCCGAGACCCGGCTGGCCGCCGGGGTCATCGGGTCGTTCGACGACGTGCCCGGCGACGATCTCGCCGTGTACGCCTACCCGAACTGTCCGGCAGGGCCCGACCGGCCGACGACCGTGAGGCTCATGGCCGTCCGCCTCGCCGACGGTACGACGATCGTCGATCGCCCTGCGGCGGGGGCGGACGCCTTGCCGCAGCTCGGTCCGCCGATTCGTTTCGACGTGGACGGGGACACTCACCACGAGTTGCTGGGCCACGTGCCACGTGGCCTGGCGATCATCGATCCGACACGCGCCTGGTCGGACATCAGGATCGCGACCGGTGCCGCCTTCCCGCTGTTGGCCGCCCCCGTCACCGGGGCCGACGGTACGCCCCGGATGCGCGTGTCGTGGATGGAGCCGTCGATCGAGGGACGCGGTTCGATCGGCGTCGAGATGGTCGAGCGAGCCCCGGACGGCTCGCTGGACTCGGGCCCGGCAACGGTCATGTGGGACTCGGACCCGCCGACCGTCCGTTGGCGACTGGCGGTGAGGGCGGCGCAGGCCGGAGCGGCCGACCAGGCCGGTCCGGCGGGCTGGGTCGGGAACCTCGGTGATGACCCCGGATGCCCGGATGCGCTCGTCCCGACCGCGGTGCTCGACTGCGCGACGGGGGCACTCCTGGCCGGGCCCGCATGGGTCGGGACGCAGCCACTGCTGCCGCTGGACGCCCCGGAGGGCCGCCGACTCCTTGTCGCCGTCGGGCTCGCCCGATCACGCGGACCGGGCGTGGCCGTGACGCCGACTCCGTGGGCCGGCAGCCCTGCGGGCCGATGGCGCCATGGACCGAGCGCCCCGTTCTCGCTCGCTGAAGTCACGACAGCGGACGCCACGTCGCCGGGCGCGGTCGCGCGGCCGTCCGTGGACCCATACGCCGCCCTCGGGCCCGCCCTGGTCCTGAGCGCCCCGACCGGCACGCGCCTGCTCGTCGACATGTCGGCGATCGACCCCGATGCCGCCGATCCTTCGTCGCCCCCGGGTTCGACCCTGGCGCTGGACCCGTCCGCGCTGACGCCTGGGTCCAGCGTGATCGTTCGCATCTCGGGCCCACCAGGAGAGCCCCCGGGCGACGGACGCGCGTCGATCCAGGTGCCGCTCCCCGACGACGGGAGAGGCGGCGCCGCCGAGCGATGGGCGGTGACCGCGATCCCGTTCGACGACCGGGGCGAGACAGGGCTGCCGCTGGGGACGACGGTCGGGCTGGATCGAGAGGGCCCGGCCGTTTCCGCCGTCGCGCCAGCGATCTCGCCACCGTGGCCGTTCACGACGAGCATCGGCGGCACCGTCGAGCCGGGAGCTCAGGTGGTGGTCGACGGCGTCGGGCCGGCGGAGGTGGATCCGCAAGGATCCTTCACCTTCGAGACCGCACTGGCGCCGTGGCCGCAGACGCTCCGGATCGTCGCCACGGATCCGCAGGGCAACATGACCGTCCTGCCGCTCACGGCGGTCGGCGGCGTGGATTATCGCGACTACCCGTGGCCCGCCATCGTCGCCGTGACCGTGATCTCCGCGGCGATCGTCAGCGGCGCCCTCGGGTCGCGACGCCGGCGCGATCCGAGTGGTGCGGCTGCCCGACACGGGGCCGGTGACGATGGCGGAGGCCCGGTGATGGAGGACCTGGGTCCGGATGACGGTCTCGGCCCCAGGTCCTGAGATCCTGACGGGACTCTCGCCTGCGCTCGGCGTGGTCACCGAGCGGACCTGCGCGCCCGAGGCGCGACCTGTCGTACGATTGGAGCGCCCCATGAGCCATCGGCCGCCGCGCCGTGACCCCGAGGAGACCGTGCCCCACATCCGCGCCTTCCGTGCCCTGCGGTACGACGCCTCCAAGGTCGGGGACCTGGGCCTCGTGGTCGCGCCGCCGTACGACATCATCGATCCTGACGAACGCTCGCGACTGATCGGGCGCCATCCGGCGAATGTCGTGCGGCTGGACCTTCCCGCGGAAGAATCGGGCGACGAGCCGGACGACCGCTACCGGCGGGCGGCCAGGACGCTGGCGGGGTGGCGGTCGGACGGGACGCTCCGCAAGGACCCGCATCCGTCCATCTATGTCTACGAACAGACCTACCGCGTGCCCGGCACGGACGTGGAGCGCACGCAGCGCGGCTTCTTCGCTCGTCTGCGCCTGGAGCCCTTCGGGCCCGGAAGCGGCGTCCTGCCGCACGAGCGAACCCTCGTGGGGCCGCGCGAGGACCGGTACAAGCTGCTGCGCGCGACCGGCGTCAACACCAGCCCGGTGATCGGGCTGTTCGACGATGTTTCCGGCGGGACCGGAACCCGGCTGGCCGCCGTCGCGGCCGACCCGCCCGACATGGATGTCACGGACGACGACGGTGTCCGGCATCGTCTGTGGGCCGTTCTCGCGGATGGCGAGGGTGCATCCGCCGATGTGGCCTCGGAACTCATCAGCGCGGCCTCGTCCGGTCCGGTCTCGATCGCGGATGGGCACCATCGCTACGAAACGGCCCTCCGCTACCGGGACGAACGGCGGATGACTCGCTCGTGCGAGGAGGACCCGGCGTTCGACTACATCCTGATGCTCTTCCTGGAGGCCAGCGGCGAACCCCTGACCGTCCTTCCCACCCACCGCCTCGTGCGTGACCTCGGGGAGGGCGGCGCCGGGAATCTGCGCGACGGTGCCTCGGAGCTGTTCGACGTCGAGCCGGTGGCGGACGCCGATGCCCTCGTCCGACACTTCGACGCAGCCGGACTGACCCAGGGCGGTGATGGCCGATTCGGCCTGTGGACGCGGGCCGGCGGTGCATGGTTGACGGCGCGCCGGGCGGCGTTCGGCCCCTGGCTGCCGCCCGGCGGTGCCGCGGTCCAGAGCCTCGACGTGACGCTCCTGGGCGTCGCGCTGGACCGACTGGCAGGGATCGATGCGGCGGCCGTGGCCTCGGGTCGCGTCGCCTACACGAAGTCCGCGACGGAAGCGATCGCCGCCGTCGAGCGTGGGGACGGGATCGATGCCGCGTTCCTGCTCGAGCCGACGCCCGTGTCGTCCATCGAGGCGGTCGCGCGCGATGGCGACGTCATGCCCCAGAAGTCGACGTACTTCTACCCGAAAGCCCTGACGGGGCTCCTGATCAATCCGCACGAGTGGTGACGCACAGGTGAATCGCATCCCGGATCCGACGCCCGAACCGATCCTCTCCCGTTCGCAGGTGCCGCCGCTCAACGGGCGACCGGTGCGCAAGGATGAGATCGAGATCCACGAACGCGGGATCTACATCGAGTCGTGGCTGCCCGAGCGCCGCTCCCGCCGAAAGCCGCTCCTGTTCGTCCACGGCGAGCTGGCCGGGTCCTGGGTCTGGGAGCGATACCTCGGCTACTTCGCCGGTCGCGGCTGGGAAGGCCACGCCCTCAACCTCCGCAATCACCACTGGTCCCAGACAGCGGACCCGGCGACGCTGTCGTTCGAAACCTACACCGAGGATGTGGTCGCGGCCATGGACCGGCTGGGACCGACCACGGTCGCGGTCGGTCACGGGATGGGAGGCCTCCTTGCCCTCAAGGCGGCGGAGCGGATCGCGATCTCGGCGATCATCCTGATCGCCTCCGAGCTGCCGCGCGACCTTCGACCGCCGGCCCGCTCGTTCGAGCTACGCGAGATCCCCGAGGTGTACGGGCGGAACGTGATCGGCTGGGAGACACTCCCGGAGAAGCTGTTGCGCGACGACCGCGATCTGACCCTGGATGACGTCCTCCGCATCCAGCACCTGCTGGGCCAGAAGCCCCATGAGGCGGGCGCCGCGCGACGCCAGATGCTGGCCGGTGTCCCGGTGGATCGTCGGGTGCTCTCGGAGATCCCACGGCTCGTCATCGGCGGTGGACTGGACCGACTGGTCAGCCTTGCATCCACGGAACAGCTGGCGGATTGGCTCGGAGCCGAGTACGAGCCCTTCGGGGCCCATTCCCATTTCGGCCTGGTGGCGGGGGAGCACAGTCACCAGCAGGTCGCCGAGGGCGTTCGCGCCTTCCTTGAGACACACCGCCTCTGACCATCCGATACGACGCGGGTCGGTTGAAGGCTTCGCCCGGTCGCTGGTATCCTGACCGCCGGCACGGGGCGCTCGCGCGCTTCCGGTCACTGCGCCGCATTCGTCTAGAGGCCCAGGACACCGCCCTCTCAAGGCGGAGATCACCGGTTCGAATCCGGTATGCGGTACCAATCGCTTCCCCTGACGCCCCCGGACCGCGCCCCGGGGGCGTTCCCTTTCGCGCCGCGTCCGCCGGACCGATGGACCGCGTTCGTCCAGGCGCCTGCGTGCGAAGGTCGGCGGAACGCCCCGGCTCGGACTGGCCGGCGACCTCCCGTTCGGCTTGCTCCGATCGATCGATCGGCCGGCCCTCAAGTCATCTGCCGTCCGGATCGACATCGGGGCCGTCGACGTTGACGTTCTGCGGACCGGTCCAACGCGGCGGGGCTGCCGGGCGGCGGCGATGACGGCGATGATGGAGAGGCTGCGCCCGGAGCGCAGCCCCAGGCGAGCGCCACAGCCATCAGTCCGAGGAGCAGCCTCCTGCCTGGAGCGAGCCTTGTGTTGGGCATCACCGGTTCAACACCTCGAGCAGCGTGGCCTCGGTGGCGGCACGATCGGCGACGCTGAGGTATTCCACGTTCG
>JAOUEG010000179.1 GCA_029858845.1 Chloroflexota bacterium
GTGTTCGCTGCGAGGTCGAGGGGATCGGGAGCGTCGAGAACCCGATCATCGACTGGGACGACGCCCGCCCGAGCTGACCGACCGAGTGAAGAGCGGGGCCACCGCCCGGGACACTCGCTCGATCCAGCCGAGCTCGGCAACGCCCTGAGCCGATCTCCCCGGACGACCCGTCACCGCCCGAGGGCACGTCCTGCCCGCACCGGCGCACCACCAAGACATCAGGGAGGCCACGAGTGGTGCGGGCGGGGGGTAGATTGGTCCCATGCAGGCCCTGGTCAAGATGGCCGCCGGACCCGGCCTCGAATTGCGCGATGTTCCCCGCCCCACGATGGGGATCAACGACGTCCTTGTCCGCGTGCTCAGGACCGGGATCTGTGGGACGGATCTGCACATCGAATCATGGGATCCCTGGGCGGCACGGACGATCAAGCCACCACTGGTGATCGGTCACGAGTTCGTGGGCGAGATCGTGGAGGTCGGCGCCAACGTGAGCGACTTCCAGCCCGGCGATCTCGTCTCAGGCGAGGGTCACGTGGTCTGCGGACGATGCCGACATTGCCTGGCCGGACGGCGGCACCTGTGCCCGCACACCATCGGCCTGGGCGTGGGCCGTCACGGGGCGTTCGCCGAGTTCGTGGCCCTGCCGATGACCAACATCTGGCACCACTGGCCGGGGGTCGATCCCGAGGTGGCGGCGATCTTCGATCCGTTCGGCAACGCGGTCCACACGGCGCTCGCCTTCCCGACCCTGGCCGAGGACGTCCTGATCAGCGGGGCGGGGCCGATCGGGCTGATGGCAACGGCGATCGCGCGGTTCACCGGCGCCCGCCACGTGGTCGTCAGCGAGCCCAATGCCTATCGCCGAGCGCTGGCCCTGCAGATGGGCGCGACGGTCGCCATCGACCCGCGCGAGCGGAAGCTGTCCGACGTGTTCGAGGAGCTCGACATGGTGGAGGGGTTCGACGTGGCCATGGAGATGTCCGGCGATGCCCGCGCGCTGCGCGATGCCATCGGCTCGATGGCCCATGGCGGCGGCGTCGCGATCCTCGGCCTCCCGACCGCCGAGATCAGCCTGGATGTCAACGAGATCGTCATGAAGATGCTGACGCTGCGGGGCATCTACGGCCGGGAGATGTACGAGACCTGGTACAAGATGACCGTGATGCTGCGCTCCGGGCTGGACATCAAGCCCGCCATCACCCATCGCTTCCCGTTCACCGAGCACGCGGCTGCGTTCGACGCCGCCCGGTCCGGTGAATCCGGCAAGGTGATCATGGACTGGACCACGTGACCAGGGAGGATCGAGCCCGATGAGCACCACGCCCCGATCCGACCCGCTCGCCTTCCTCGAGGCCGAGGTGGCGGCCCTTCGGGAGCGCAACCTCTATCGCGCCCTCCGGGTCATGTCCTCCGCCCAGGGGCCCATCGTGTCCGTGGACGGCCGGCGCGTCATCAGCCTCTCGTCCAACGACTACCTCGGCCTCACCCATCACCCGAGGCTGAAGGCGGCCGCCGCGGCGGCGGCCAGTGAATTCGGCGTGGGCTCCGGCGCGGTCCGAACGATCGCCGGGACGATGTCCATGCACGAGGCCCTCGAGGCAGAGCTGGCGACCTTCAAGGAGGTGCCCGCGGTCCTGACATTCCAGTCCGGGTTCACGGCCAACACGGGCGTCATCCCGGCCATCACCGGCGAGACGGACCTGATCGTCAGTGACGCCCTCAACCACGCCAGCATCATCGATGGCATGCGCCTTTCCAAGGCGCCGCGTCGGATCTACCCGCACGCCGACGTGGAGGCGCTCGACGCGATCCTGTCCGAGGTGATCGAGACGGGGCGCGACGGGAGCGGAGAGCCGTATCGCCTGATCCTGGTGGTGACCGATGGGGTCTTCAGCATGGACGGCGACATCGCGCCACTGCCGGGCATCGTCGCTTCCGCCGAGGCCCACGGAGCGGCCGTGTTCGTCGACGATGCCCATGCGTCGGGTGTGCTGGGTCGCGACGGGCGCGGGAGCGTCGACCATTTCGGCCTGCACGGACGGGTGGCCATCCAGGTCGGGACCCTCAGCAAGGCCGTCGGGGCGCTGGGCGGCTACGTGGCGGGCCCCACGGCACTGCGGGAGCTCCTCACCCAGCGGGCGCGGCCATTCCTGTTCTCCACGTCACACCCGCCTGCCGTGGTCGCCGCCTGCCGCGAGGCCATCCGGGTCATGGTCGAGGAGCCCGACCTCCACGAGCGGCTGTGGGCCAATACCCGCCGCTTCAAGGCCGAACTGGCGCGACTCGGCTTCGATACCGGACGCTCGGAGACGCCGATCACGCCGGTCATGATGGGGGATCCGGAGATGGCGATGCGGTTCAGCGACCGCCTCATGGGCGAAGGGGTCTTCGCCCAACCCGTCGTCTACCCGACCGTCGCCCTGGACCAGGCCCGCATCCGGACCATCGTCACGGCGGCCCACGCCGACGACCAGCTGGATGCGGCGCTGGGGGCCTTCGCCGTGGCCGGCCGCGAGCTGGGACTCATCGGCGGATGAGTCGGGCGCCGGGGGGCCAGCCATGAGTGCCGTGGATCGACGGGCCCGGGACCTGCCGCTCGACGCCCACCTGCACACCGACCTGTCGCCGGACAGCGACGTGCCCATCGACTCCTATGCCGCCCAGGCCGTCGATCGCGGCATCGCCGAGCTGGCCATCACGGATCACGTCGATTTCGATCCGGCGGCGCCGGCGTTCGCCCACACGACCTTCGCCCAGCGGGAACGTGTCGTCCGTGAGGCCGCGGAACGATGGGCGGACCAGGGCGTCGCCATCCGATTCGGGGTCGAGATCACCTGGGACAGTCGCTGGGCCGGGGAGATCCGCGACCATCTGGCCCGGCACAGCTACGACTTCATCGTCGGCTCCGTCCACGTCTACGAGGGGTCTCCGTACGCGGCCGAGCACGTCGCCGGCTGGGTCGCGGGAAAGACCCTCGCCGAGATCGTGAGCCCCTACTTCGAGGAGGTCGAGGCAGCCGCGCAGAGCGGGCTGTTCGACGCGCTCGGGCACCTGGACTTCGTGAAGCGCTACCTCGTCCCGCACGTCACGATCGCGAACCTGGCCGCCGCCCCCGAGCTGTACGAGCCCATCCTGCGAGCGCTGGTCGATACGGGCACGGCGCTCGAGATCAACACGAGCGGTCTGCGTCAGGCTGCCGGCGAGACCTACCCGTCGGCGGCGATCGCAGCCCGCTATCGAGCGATGGGCGGGCGCGCGGTCACCGTGGGTTCGGACGCGCACCGCGCAGGCTCGTTCGCATGGGCCCTGGAGGACGGCTACGCGGCCGCGGCAGCGGCCGGCTTCGAGACGCTGGCCTTCCGGCGCGGGGCCGCACCGGTTGCGGTCGGCATCCCCGCCGGTCTGCCTAACGATGTGGCGGTGGGCTCGTTGTGACCGTTGACGACGCGGCGATCGAGCGGCTCGTGAAGGAAGCCCAGGCTGGGGACGCCTGGGCCTTCGGGCTCATCTTCGACCACTTCCACCTGCCGGTCTATCGCTACATCGCCAGCCGCGTCCATCGCCCGGCGGATGCGGAGGACCTGACGCAGCTCGTCTTCGTCAAGGCCCTGGAAGCCCTGCCTCGCTACGAGGCCAGGGGGATCCCATTCGGGGGCTGGCTCTTCCGGCTGGCCAGGAACACGGTCATCGATCATGTCCGGACCCGCCACGATCACGCGGACCTGGATGCCATCGCCG
This sequence comes from Chloroflexota bacterium, assembly GCA_029858845.1. GTDB lineage: Bacteria > Chloroflexota > Limnocylindria > Limnocylindrales > CSP1-4 > SPCO01. The sequence continues at coordinate 3,739 of JAOUEG010000179.1, forward strand.
CCCACGCCGGGCGGGATGCCGGACCCGACGAGGTCACGGTGGCCCGCCAGGAGCTGGACGAGGTGGGAGCCGCGCTCGCGGTCCTGACCGATGAACAACGCGATGCCATCGCGCTGCGCTTCTTCGCCGGCCTTTCAGCCCGCGAGGCCGCAGAGGTGATGGGCAAGCAGGAAGGCACGGTTCGCGGCCTCCAGTTCAGGGCGATCGCCGCGCTGCGGCGACAGCTCGGGATCGATGGCCCGATCGATGCCGAGCACCGAGGCGCCGCCCGCAGCGGGCGACGCGACCGGTGATGGACGAGAGGTTGATGGATCCGACGGCCGAGGACCTGGAGCTTGGGCGACGCCTCGAGGCGTACGCCGATGCGCGCCTGTCCCCCAGCCTGACGACCGAGAGTCGGATCCGGGCGCGCGTCCTCGCCGCGGCGCACCGTCGGGCTGATTTCGCGCGCGCCGACGCCGGTCTCGTCCTCCTGCCCCGACCGGAGCGCCAGGCCTCCGGGAACCCGGGCACCCGCGGACACCATCGGCGCCGAGCCGCCTCCGCCCTCATCGCCGCATCCCTCGCCGCGTCCCTCTTCCTGGGGACGGCCCTCGCAGCCCAGCCCGGCGGCACCCTGTACGAGGTGCGCTTGTGGGCGGAGACCATGACGCTACCGAGCGAGCCGTCGGCGCGAGCCGTCGCGGAGCTGGACCGGCTGGCGGACCGCCTGGCCGAGGCGGACGCAGCCGGTCGCGCGGGTGACATGCCGGGCGCGTCTGCCGCCCTGGATGCCTACGAATCGATCCTGGCGATCGCGACATCCGAGGCGGTCGAGGCCGGTGACGTCGTGGCGGCGGCGGCGTTGGAGGCCGGTGTCGCGCGTAACATCGAGGT
>JAOUEG010000180.1 GCA_029858845.1 Chloroflexota bacterium
TGTCGGCCAGCACGCCCACGGTCGTCCACGTGTCGGCGTCGACATCGTAGGCCCGCAGTTCCGTCCGATCCGGCGACCCAGCAGGCCTCATGACGGCGAGGATGAGGCCGCTGACGGGGTCGTACACGACACCCTCCGGGTAAGCCTCCTCTCCGATGGTCCGGTCGTGCGAGGTCCAGGCGTTCGCGTTGGCGTCGTAGACCGAGAGGCGCTCCCACCCGAAGGCGACGGTCCGATCGGAATCGACGTCATACACCAGCCATCCGAGGTCCATCTCCGGTTCGCCGTCGTTGTACACCACCGTGGTCGGGATGCCCTCCGGGTGCATGCGATGCCAGGTGTTCGTGCAGACGTCGTAGGTCCAGGTCTCGGCCAGCCCGTCGACGAAGACGATCCGCCCGGCGTGGCGGTCGAACGCCGCGGCCATGTTGCCGGTCCGCCGTGGGTCGGGCCGTTCCTGACCGGCGGGGCCGGGCAGGTCCGGATCGGTTCCCGGTGGGCAGGTCGCGGCCGACGGTGGGGTCGCAGCGCGCTTCTCGATCAGGATCGGGCTCCACGCTCCCACCGGAGGAGACGTGATCGCTGGAGCGATGCTGCCCGTCGGTGTCGCGGCGGGTGTCGGGGTCGCTGACCCTTCCGGGGGCATCACCGTCGGTTGCGTGCCGGCCACGAACAGTCCCCCGGCGATCGCGCCGAGGAGGCCGGCCGCGACGATCAGGACCCAGGCCCCGCGCGTGATGAGAGTCGGGCGCCATGCGATCGAGCGCCATGGGAGGGTATCCGCCCGCCGGCGAGGACGCTCGGCGACGACCCGGTGGGCAACGGCGGCGGCATCGATCTCCGGCCTGACCTCATCCGCGTACTCGAGGAGCGTCGTCGCAAGCCGCTGCTCGAAGGCATCCATCTCAACCATCGTGAAGCTCCCTGCGGAGACGCCGGAGCAGTCGCGAGAGGTGGCCACGCACACCCGACGGGGACATCCCGACAAACGTCCCGATCTCGTTCGAATCGAGGCCGGCGACATAGCGCAAGGCGAGCAGGCTGCGGTCCTCCGCCTTCAGTCGGCGCACAGCGTCCAGGAGATCGAGCCGATCGACGTCGGCCGAGGGATCGCGCCAGGCGTCACCCTGCGGCCCGAGCTTGATCTCGGCGACTTGTTGGCGATGCTGCCGGCGGATGATCTGGCGCGCCTCATTGGCGGCCACTGAGACGAGCCAGGGGCGCACCCGCTCCGGATCCCGGAGCGAACCCAGCTTCCGCCAGGCGATCGACCATGCCGCCTGCGCGGCATCCTGGGCCGACTGCACATCCCCGGTGACGACGTAGGCGACTCGCACGAGGTCGCCGTGGTACGCGTCCACGATCCGCGCGAACGCCACCTCGTCCCCGGCGATCGCCTGGCGGACAGCGCCCTCGACCCATGTCGCGGGGACCCTCGACGTGGCGGAGGAGGCGAGACTCGTCATACAGAAGAGATGCCGCTCGGGCGCCGGACGATTCGTTGCCCAGCCTAGGCTCGAGTCGATCGCCCGGTCGAGGGTCGAACGGCCCCCGGTTCGCCGGGTCGTGCGCCTGTTTCAGCGCCCAGTCATAGCCGGGGAGTACGCCGGACCTCCAGGGACGGGCTCAGCCTAGGCGCTCGACCGACGGCACGACCCAGGTGCCATCCAGTACGGCCTTCTCCGGCCAGTACATCCGCAGTGCCAGATAGAACGGCCCGTCGGGGGTGGGCAGCCAGTTGGCGCGCTGGACCGGATCGGCGGGCTCGGTGCGCTGCATGGTGATCGTCAGGGCCCCGTCCGCGTCGTAGACGAGCCCCTCGGTCCGAGCGTTGATGAGGTACCGGTCGATCGGGTTCTCGACGAGGTAGCCCGCGGTGCCGTCGTAGCTGGTGTCGTACATCGTCACGGACCAGAACGCCTTGACCGGAGGGAGGGTCTCGAGCCGCAATCGGTACGTGGCGTTCCCATCGAACCGGTTGCCGTCGGCGTCGACGCGGGCGATCGGATACGACGCTTCGATCTGATCGTTGCCGCCCCAGCCCACCATGGACTCGGCGGCCCGCCGAAGGTAGTCGCCGGCGTACGCATGCCGGTCGCCGAACGCGTTCATCGACCGCCACCCGTTGACCGCGGTCCCGAGGCCTTCCGACGCGGCTGCGAGCTCGGCCCGGGCCGCGCTCACGCCGTCTGCGAGCGCCGTCCGGACGTCAGCGCGGAGTGCCTCCACTTCGACGGCGAGGCCGGGCCCGATACCGATCCGGGCGAACCTGCCGAACAGCTCCACGTCATCGGGATGGGGCGGCTGGCACAGGAGCAGGAGCGCATTGAGGTAACGCACGAATCGTTCGTCACGCGACGCTTCGTCGTCCCATTGAGGCCAGTCGAACGGCGGCAATGCCGGTGCGGATCCGCCGGCGAAGACGGCATACGGCTGGACGAGGTACTGCCGCATGATCCCGGCGAGCACCGGGGCGTCGTCGGGGCCGAGCAGCTGCGATCGCCCGATCAGAAAGACCACGTCGGTCTCGAACTGGTGCGACCCGCTGAATCCCGCCGGCACATCACCGTGCCATGTCGGCCCCGTGAGGAAGTAGGTACCGGCGTCGGAGCCGGTGCTCCGGCTGCCCACGTAGAAGTCGTTCTGTCCGTAGAGATCCTCGAACTGCATGACGTAGTAGCGATCCGTGACGGCTGGGACCGAGAGCACGATCGGTCCGGCCCGGAAGTCGAGCAGCGCGAACGAATAGGGCGTATCGGCATTCGGGCTGATGACGTCTCGGAATCGATGGTCGAGCGTGACGGCCTCACCGAAGGGCCCGGTATTGGCCGGGCCTCGGTACGCAGGCGATGCCGGCTGGAGGTACGTCGCGTAGGCGTACCGGTACCCCATCATCATCGGGAACGCGTACACGTAGGCGTCCCGGGCGATCGCCGATACGTCCGCTGGCCTGAGCGACTCGTCGACGTGCATCGGGCTTCTCCTTCCTGGTCGGCCGGGCGCCGTGGCACTCGCACCTGGGCCGTCACCGCCCACGCATCAGGTGACCAGCGTCCCGCTCTGATACGCAGCTGCCTAGTGCCGTTCGTCGCGAATGCCCCGGTCGCGCGGGATCAGCCGGGGCGTCAGTCGGGGACGTGTTCGCTGGCGTGGATCCGGGCGATGAGCGCGAACAGCAGCGGGACTGCCATCTGCGGGTACTCCTTGAGCAGTGCCCGGAACTCCCAGGCCGGGACGATGTAGCAGCTGAGGTGTTCCTCGGCGACGACCGTGGCCGTCCGTCCGTGCTCCTCGATCAGCGCGAGCTCTCCGAAGAAGTCGCCCGGGCCGATGTTCGGAGCCGTGACGACACCGTCGCGCTCGACTCGGGCCCGACCGCTGATCACGATGAACAGGTTGAGTGCCTGGTCACCTTCCCGGACGACGATCTGACCCGGTTCGAAGGAACGCTGCTTGAGATACGAGAGGATTTGCGCTCGGTCCTTCGAGGGCAACGCAGCGAGCAGCGGGATGTCCGGGTTCGGGGCGGCCATGTGCACCTCCAGATGGGTTGCGCCCATCGTAGGCGGCCTCGCGCCAGGCGGTCCATCGCCTGCGCAGCGGCAACGGACCAGCAGGCGCTGGCTACCGACGACGCGCTCGGGCATTCGGTCGATGGGCGATGACGCTGGCGGGGTGGCTCGAAATCATCCCGGAACGATGCGCTCGAGGCTCCTCCCGGCTTCACCGTGATCGGTCACTCCCGCGATCGTCTCACCATCCAAGGAGCGTGCTCCCAGCAGTCGCACGTGCCATCGGCCTGGCGGCGCGAGGCCAGGACCACCGCCTACTTCAAGGGAATCGTCCGTACGACGGCGGGCGTCACGGGTTGACCCGTGACGCCAGGTCGGATCGCGCCCTTCCGAAACACGATCATGACGTTCTCGTCCGACCATTCGATCCGCTGGGGATCCTTGAAGCTCGCTCTGAGGTTGCGCTCGAACTCGGCAAGAGCGCGATCGAGCTCCGCTGGCGTGTACAGCGAGAATGTCGAATAGTGCTTGCGGCGAGCCTGGCTCAGGAGCCTGGCCAGCGTCGCGCGCCGCCGGTAGCGAAAGCGATGGACGCTCGGGGGGGTCAACCCGTTCGCTTCATCCGCCCAGGATTCGATGTCGTCGAGGCTGTAGAGTCGGTCTTCCTTCTCCGCAAACCCCGGGAAGTGCCGACCCCAGATGCTCTCGGCATTGTGGCTGCTCAGACGCGTGTAGATGAACAGGTAGCCCCCTGCCCTCAGGGCTCGTGCGATCTTCTCCACGAGCAGGGTCGCGTCGAACAGGTGAACGGCGTTGAACACGAACGCCGCGTCAAGCCCACCGTCCGGGAGGGCCAGGTGAGCGATATCCGCCTGGATGCTCGAGAACCTCGTGATCCCGTTCTCGGAGAGATGGCGGGCAGCTTGCGCCAGCATCGACGCATTCACGTCATTCAGGATCAGCTCGAGGCCCGGCAGGGACTGGCACAGAAGAAGCGAATACCTGCCACCACCGCATGCCACGTCAATCGCCCGAAGCGAGCGGCGTTTGCCAAGGATGTCCGTGATGAACTGGACCGGCTCCAGGTCCGTGGTCCG
>JAOUEG010000181.1 GCA_029858845.1 Chloroflexota bacterium
TATCGCAACTGGGAGCTGAACCTGTTGCTGGAGGGCGCCGAACAAGCCGAGACGTTCGAGCGCGTGATCTTCGACCCGTTGCTGGAGGTGTCGTCACCGGCCGTACTCGAGCGGTCTGCCGCGGGTCGAGCCTTCGACGCCGCGATGGACCGGATCTCACCGCTCCTCTGAGACCGGCGGCGATGGGTCACGTCGGCCGCGGCTGGCGTCGTCGACCGGTCGGCACCGTCAGGCGGCGGGCTCGCCCCGAGTCGCGTCCGAGCCGGGCAGCGGCAGCGGCGCCGCCGTCCCGTCCTTGCCGAAGCGCATGTCCAGGTGCCGCTCCGCCCAACGCCGGATCTGACGGTAGACCGCCGGCGCGCCGACGAGCTCCTCATCCAGCTCCCATTCTGTCGGGTGGAGCAGGAGGGCCTGCGTCTGGGCGCCGCCGAGTCCGCCGTGCGAACCGATCAGCTCCTCGAAGGCGGCGACCTCCTCGAACTCCGGGTCGTACAGGCTGATGACGGAGATGTCCGGGCAGTGCTCGATGCCATCGAGGCGGATGAAGGCCTCGCGGGACCGCCCGCCGTACTGCGCCACGGGATCCACGCCCTGCACACGACCCTCGTCGAGGTAGTTGATGCCCGCGTGCCCGATGACGAGCCCGCCGTGCTGCTCCGAGCGGAGCAGGAGGGCCCCGACGCCGGGGTGCGCTGCGAGGGCGTCGACGAGCCCGGGGTAGGTCGTAGCCAGCTGCTCCAGGGTCACCCGGCCCGGCATCTGCGGGAAGTACACCAAGCCGAGGTTGCCGGAGGCGATCGCGATCAGATCCGGCCGCTCCTCCGACGCCTCCTGCTGCACGCGCGCGGCCTGGGCCTCTTCCTCCCCGGCTGGACCGAGCTCGACGACGCCATCCGAGGTCTGGGACCGCAGGGCGGTCCGAGCGAGGCTCCCGGAGACACCCTTGACCTGCGTCAGCTCGGAGAGGAAGGCGTTCGTCTGGCCCCACTCCTCGACGCGCCCGGCCTCCTCCTCGACTGACTGCTGACCGCCCATCAACTCGCGGACCACGTCACCGAGCGTCTTCCCGTAGCGCTGGAGGAACGTCGCGCCGAGCGTCTGCCCGTGGTCCGACAGGATCACGAAGCGATAGGGCCGAGGCGCCGATCCGGCCGCCTTCTCCAGGGTGGCGATCGCCCGGTCCACGCCGTCGAGCGCGTCGAACGTCTCGCCGCGCTCGGGGCCGCTGTGATGCGCGATCTCGTCGTAGTCCGTGTAGTCCACGTAGATGACCGGCGTGCCGCGGTACATCTCCTCGATCACGAGCGAGGTGGACAGATCACGAAGGGCGACGTTCGTTGCAGCACGCGCGACCGGATAGGGCATCCCGCGGTGCATCCGGGGGACGATGCCGGCCCGTTCCTGGCGTCTTGCCTGGATGTACTCCTTGAGGATCTCGCCGCCGGATCGCACGATCGTGCTGAGGTAGTTGTAGGGGCTGGCGAAGAACGAGAAGAAGGTCGTGCTCTGGCCCAGACCCTGGGCCTTGTCCTTGATCGTGGCCATCGTGATGTACGAGCGGGCGGCGTCGCCGGAGAAGAGGTTGCCGACGCTCGCGCCGTCGTTCGACAGGAGTCCCTCACCGTTCGAGATCCGGGCGGCCACTTCCACCGCGTCCTCGGGGTGGTTGGTGACCATCGTACGTCCCGTTTCCTTCTCGTACCAGCGGAAGGCCGGGATCCCGTCGTTGTTGCCATGCAGGAGCCCGGCCTGGCTGGCAGGGGTCGTCGGTGGCAGCAGCGCCTCCCAGCCGTTGAGGTGGTAGCGACCGGATCGGACCCAGTCCGAGAGATGGGGGACGCGACCGGCCCGTACCTGGCGCGCCAGGATCGGTTGGGCGAGTCCGTCGATCTGGACCACCACGAGGCCGGGCTTGTCCGAGCGCACCACGTCGGCCTGGCGCGCCGAGAGTTGCTGGACCAGGACGGCGAAGTAGGAATCATCGCTGCTGATAGAGAAGATCGCGGTGAGGAACGTGTTGACGATCGCGTACATGAACGATGCGACCAGCGACGCGATCAACCCGGATACCACCAGCCCCTCCACGAAGTTGGGGAGGACCGCGAACGAAACCACCTGGAACATGATGGTGGCGAGCGCCACCGCGATGACTGAGATCCCAGCGAACGCACCGATGAAGACCGGCCTGACAAGGACGTTCAGGACGCCCAGGAGGATCGCTGCCAGGAGCGTGGTGCTCAGGGGACCGGCACCCGGGGCAAGGTCGTAGCCGGGCGTCAGGAACACGGCCCCACCGAACGACACGACGCTCACCACGAGGGTGGCGACGATGCGTCGGACCCGGGAGCCACTGCTCGGCCGCCACGTGCGCATGACGTGGATCTGGAGCCGATAGAAGTCGATCAAGCGTCGCATCGATTCCTCACATTGGACCGTCGCGTGCGCGGGCGCATCCGACTGCGTTGCGACCGGCCCGATGATGGCACAGCGCGAGGATCGCGTGACCCGCCGCCGCGCCACGCGAAGATGCCGGACGATCATCCTCGGACATCTGCCCGCTTCGCGCCAGCGAAGAGTGGAGGGACCCCGGTCGTAGAATCGGACACAGGGTCGCCGACCCATTCCCCCGGCGTCCACAGACCAGGACGTCACCGTACCAGGAGTGTTGCCATGAGCATCGGACCGATCCAGACCATCGTCCTCGGATTCCCGGATACGGATCGCCTCGAAGGGCGCATCGCCGAGGAGCTCGCGAGCCTGAGCGACATCGGCCTGATCCGGATCATCAACGCCGTCTTCGTCATGCGCGAGGACGACGAGGACGTGCTGCTCCAGGTCTCGGACCTCAGCGACGAGCAGCGCGAGGCGCTCGGCGCCGTCGCCGGTGCGGTCGTCGGCCTGATCGCGGGTGGTGAGGACGGCGCCGAGACCGGAGCCATGGTCGGGGCGATGGCGGCCGAGGGGACCGGGATGGCAGGAGAGCTTGCCAGGGAGATCCTCGAGGACCTGCCGGAGGGGACGGGTGCCCTCGTGCTTGTCGTGGAGCACCGCTGGCTGATCCCGCTCCGGGACGCCGTGCGCGACGCGGGCGGTATCGTCCTGGCGCGCCGAAGCCTCGGCCTCGAGGAGCTGGCGGCGCTCGGGTTGGCCCTGTCCGACGGCGACTGAGCGCAAGACCTGATCCGGATCGGACGGCGCCCCCGTCCGATCCATCCGGCGGGCTCGAAGAACGGGCCACGCTGTCCCGGAGATGGAGACCGAGATCGATGTTGCGACGACGCGGTGGTGGTGGCGATGGAACGTCCAGCGCCTACAAGATGCGCGAGAAGATGCTCTCGATCGGCGACGACTTCTGGATCGAGACCGGGGCGGGACAGCGGGCATTCTTCGTGGATGGCAAGGCGCTCCGGGTGCGGGAGACACTCGAGATCAAGGACCCGCAGGGCACCGTCCTCCTGAAGCTGAAGGCCAAGCTCGTGACGATCCGCGACGTCATGACGATCGAGCGTGGCGACGAGACCGTGGCGACGGTCAAGAAGGCGCTGATCTCCCCGCTTCGCGATCGATTCACCGTGGAGTTCAAGGACGGCAGCGAGTGGAAGGTCCAGGGGAACATCGTCAACCACGAGTACGAGATCGACGGGCCTGGCGGACCCATCGCCAGGGTGTCGAAGGCCTGGTTCCGGATCCGTGACACGTACGGCGTGGACGTGGCCCCGAACAACGACGACGCGATGGTGTTGGCGGTGGCGATCGTTGTTGATCAGATGAGCCACGACGTCGGGCGCTGAGACCGGAGGCCATCCGGCACATCCCGTGATCGACCGCGGTGGGGATAATGGCTCCGAGCGAACCTGATGCAACCGACCGATAGCGCGACCCGTTCCGCGGTTCGCCTCCGCCGACTGCTCCTCGCCGCGGGGATGGCCTGGCTGTTGGCGGCCGCCCTGGACGTCATCCCCCCGGCGTCCGTCGCGGCCGCGGATCCGAGTCCGGCGCCCGAGGCCTTCGGCGACCCGTCCGCCCCGTTGTACGTGGCGACCGCGACCGGGGTCGTGGACAACGTCATGGCGGGGTACATCGAGGAAACGGTCAAGCGCGCCGCGGAGGACGCCTCGCCCGCGCTCGTCATCACGCTCAACACCCCGGGTGGCAGCCTGGACTCCACCCAGCGGATCGTGTCCGCGATCCTTGAGGCACCGCTGCCGACGATCGTGTGGGTGGCCCCCAGCGGTGGACGCGCCGCCAGCGCGGGCACGTTCATCACCCTGGCCGCCAATCTCGCGTACATGGCGCCCGGCACCAACATCGGTGCCGCCTCTCCGGTCGGAGCCGGTGGCGCCGAACTCGAAGGAACCATCGGCGAGAAGGTCCGGAACGACGCGATCGCCAACATCCGGTCGATCGCCGAGACGAGGGGGCGCGATGTCGAGTGGGCCGTTTCCACGGTCGAGCGCGCCGTGTCGTCGTCGGCCGCCGAAGCGGTCGAGGTCGGCGTGGTGGATGGCATCGCGGCGTCGCTGGATGATGTGCGCCGTCTGGCGGATGGGCAGATCGTCGAGGTGGCAGGTCAACCCGTGACGGTCGCCGTCGCCGATGCGCCGATC
>JAOUEG010000182.1 GCA_029858845.1 Chloroflexota bacterium
GTGATTGGCCGAGCCAGGCCCGCGACGTCCTCCGGTGGCGCCCTTGACCTCGACCTTCGTCACCCAGGGCTGCCAGCTCATCCGCCGGCCGGGCTTGGTGAGGAACTCCCAGGCCACCTGTGGCGGTGCGGCGGTGGCCACGGACACGGTGAGGATCGACCCCTCCGGCGAGACGAAGACGCGTCCGCGAGCTTCCTCCTCCTGCCAGCGCCGCTCGAGATCGTGCGCCCAAGCCTGGACGTCGCCGATGCGATCGTAGGTTTCCGTGTGCGCGCGCATGCCGAGCGCGGCGGGCTCGATGTCGGAGGCATCGATGCACGCCTGGCTGATCAGCGCATAGGCGCCGATGCCCAGCCGTTCGACGACTTCGTTCTTGAGCAGCCGGTGCGCGACGATCACGTCCGAGCCGAGGAGCTCCTGTCGACCCGCGACCTTCTGGATGATGGCGTCGCCGTGGTGAACCACGAACTTCAGGTCGAGATCCGGGATCCGGCTGCACGCGTTGCACTCGCACGACGTCGCCTGGCGGACGTCACGCCGACGCCGGCGAAACCCGAAGTAGCAGCGCTCGATCGTGTCGAGAAGCATCGATCCGTCAAGCGTCTCGGCGATCGAGTACGTGAACGCGGCGTCGCCCTCGAGCTTGGCCAGCCGGAAGTTGGGCCGGAGCGCCGTAACGACGGCACCGATGAGGTCCGCCAGGATGTCCTGGGCATGATCCAACTCGACATCGGCGAGGTAGCCCGTGTACCCGGAGATGTCGGCGATCAGGAAGCAGGTGGGTTGCGCGGATGACAGCATCGTTTCTCGGGGCGGCGGTCGCAACGACTGGCCCCGACTATACGTGCCGGGCTTCCGCCGTGGGCTCACGTCGACTCCGCCGTCCGGAACCAGGACGGCCCGACGCCAGGTGCTGCGCTAGGATCGATCATCAACCGCCGCCCGAGGAGGCCGCTGGTGGACCCGAACCACGCCATCCTGTTCGAACCCGTTCAGATCGGGCCGAAGACCCTCCGCAACCGCTTCTACCAGGTGCCCCACTGCTCGGGCTTCGGGACCGAGAAGCCGTGGACGCAGGCCGCCCACCGTGGCATGAAGGCGGAAGGCGGATGGGGTGCCGTCTGCACGGAGTACGCGCCGTTCACGCCGGACACGGATGAGGCGCCGCTGATCGCCGCCCGCTTCTGGGACCGGGACGACATGCGCGCGCTGCGCCTGATGACCGACGCAGCCCATCGGCACGGCGCGCTCGCCGGGCTCGAGCTGCACCACGCCGGCAACCACGCCGAGAACAACGTCACGCGCTACCCGACGCTGGCCCCGAGCCAGACCGCCTCGGACCTGCATGCCCACGTCGTGGCCAAGGCCATGGACCGTGCGGACATCGAGCGGATCCAGCGCGACTGGGTCGAGGCGGCGAAACGCGCACGGGACTGCGGCTTCGACATCGTCTACGCCTACGGCGCCCATTCGTACCTCCTGATGCAGTTCCTCTCGCCCTTCTACAACCGTCGCTCGGACGGCTACGGCGGGTCGTTCCGCAACCGCGCCAGGTTCTGGCTCGAAACGCTGGAGCGCGGCAAGGAGGCCGTCGGCGATGACTGCGCGATCGCGACCCGGATCGCGGTCGAGGGTCTGGGCCCGTCCGGCATCCGACTGGACGAAGCGCTCGAATTCGTCGCGCTCGCGGACCCGTATGTCGACCTGTGGGACGTCAACGTCGGCTCGATCAGCCTGTGGAGCCACGATTCGGGGACATCGCGGTACTTCGAGGAGGGCTACCAGCTGGAATGGACGGGCCGCGTCCGCGAGGCGACCGGGAAACCGATCGTGGGCGTCGCCCGACTGACGAGCCCGGACCTGATGGCCGGGATCATCCGCTCCGGCGCCTGGGACCTCATCGGCGCGGCGCGCCCGTCGATCGCCGACCCGTTCCTCCCCCAGAAGGTCGCGGAGGGCCGCACAGAGGAGATCCGGGAATGCACCGGCTCGAACGTCTGCATCATGAAGGTGGACGGCTTCGGGCACCTGGGCTGCGTCCAGAACCCGACTGCCGGGGAAGAGCATCGCCGCGGCTGGCACCCTGAGCGCGTGGAACCCGCGACGAACGCTTCGACCCCGATCCTCGTCGTCGGCGCCGGACCCGCCGGGCTGGAATGCGCGGTCACCCTCGGACGACGTGGGTACGAGATGGTCCATCTCGTCGAGGCGGAGCCTGAGCTCGGCGGCAAGCTGCGCTGGATCCGCCGCCTTCCGACCCTCGGCGACTGGGGCCGCGTGGTCGATCACCGGGCGGTGATGCTGGGCAAGCTGGGGAACGTCGCCGTGGTCACCGGGAAACGCCTGTCGGCCGACGACGTCCTCGACTACGGAGCCGCCACCGTCGTCCTCGCGACCGGCTCGCGCTGGTCGGGCGAGGGCCTGCAAGCGAACACGCATGAGCCGATCGCCGGTGCCGACCCCTCGCTCCCGCACGTGATGACCCCGGAGCAGGTCGCGGTACTCGGCAAGCGGCCGATGGGCCGGCGGGTCGCCGTCTACGACGCCGAGGGGTACTTCACCGGCCCTGGCATCGCGCAGCTGCTGGCGCGGGAGGGCTTCGAGGTCGCCCTGGTCACCGCCCTCGCAGTCGTGTCGCCGATCTCCGACCTCACCGTGGAGGGGCCACTCCTCCGGCAGGCCCTGCATGACGCCGGGGTTCGGATGACGACCGGCGTGACGATCACGGGGATCGATCCCTGGCGAGTGATCGGTGAGACCGAGTTCGGTGACCCCTGGTCTCTCGAGGTGGATGGCGTGGTGCTCGTGACCCAGCAGGTTTCCGACGACGCCCTCTATCGCGAGTTGGCCGAGGATGCCGACGCCCTGGCGAAGGCGGGGATCACGCGATTGGTCAGGATCGGTGATGCCGTGGCCCCACGGATGGTGTCGGAGGCGGTGTTCGAGGGCCACCGCGCCGCGCGCGAGATCGAGCTCGCGGACCCGATGGCCGTACGCCCCTTCGACCGTGAGCGCCGGGTCCCGGCGGTCGAACTGGAGGCCTGACTGCGGGCCTGCCCGAACGCCTGCTGGGGGGACGGGTCGCGGCAACGTGGGCCAAGAGGCACTTGCCGGTGTCGACCCACGGCGCAGAAGATTCGAGCTCCACGCGGGAGGTGCCGCATGCTCGAGGGATGGGTCTGTCCCGGATGCCGGTCGATCAATCAGCCGCGCACCGACCGGTGCTACAGCTGCCGTCTGGAGCGGGATGCGGCCGACGACCGGTTCGTCCAGAGCGGCGAGGCGGCAGGCCCTCCCGTCGCCATGCGCCAGCCACTGCCGCCGGGGTATCACCCGGGTACTGCCGCGATCTGGCATGTGGGCCCGACATCGACCCCCTCCGAGGCATTCGAAGCCGTCCGGCGTGCCGCGGCCGAGGAGCTGGCGGACGTCGATCCCGCGTCGATCAGGGCGTGGGGCAGCCTTGATCCCAACGACCGACTGTGGATCGCCGGCAGCTTCATCCTGGTCGGCGTCGCGGTCGCGATGGCGGATGGCAAGGTGGAACCCGGCGAGCTTGAGCGGGCGTTCGTCAAGACCGACGACCTCGCGGCCGAAACGAGATCGTTCGTCGTGAACTGGGCGATCGGGCTCCTTGGAGAGCGGAGCGTTCCCGAGACCGTGATGTCGACGGCCTTCTCGACATCGTCGCCCGAGCCGGCGATCGCGGCGTCCAGGCAGGCCCTCGCCAGGCTGCCCGAGGCGGACCGATACCGGATGACGATCGCGCTGCATCGGATGGCCTGGCATGCCATGACGGTGAAGAACGGCTCGCCGCCGACACCGGCGACGATCGAGCTCCGCCAGCTGCATGCGACCATCGAACGTCTCGGCCTCGACCTTTCGGCTGCGGTGGCTTGGGTACAGGAGAACGGCCCCTAGGCACGCCCTTCGCCTGCCGAGTCAGGCTGCACGGTCGGCACACCGCCGCCCCACTGCGCCGAAGCGCATCCGGCGGACGGAACGGTCCTCCCGATGTCTACCTCCGTGCTGGAGACTCGCCTCCGATGGTGCAGACTCGCCTCGACCTGCACCCGCCGCCCAGGACCCAGTACTTGCGAGGAGCCCGATGACCACCCAGCTCCCGTCCCACGCCCGCGCCGTCGTGATCGGTGGCGGCATCGTCGGCGTCAGCGTCGCCCATCACCTCGCCAAACGCGGCTGGACCGACACAGTGCTCCTCGAGCGCAAACAGCTCACCAGCGGCACCACCTGGCACGCGGCCGGGTTGGTCACCAAGTTGCGCGCCACCTACAACATGACCCTCCTGGCCGCCTACGCGGAGGAGTGCTTCCGCGAGGTGGAGCGCGAGACCGGCATGAGCACCGGCTTTCGGACGACCGGCTCCATCCTCGTCGCCCGGACCGAGGAGCGCTGGACCGAGATCGAGCGCGGCATCTCGATGGCCCGGGTCTGCGGCTTCGACGTCGAGGCGATCGACGCGGCCGAGGCGCATCGGATGTGGCCGCTCATGGATCCGTCCGGGATCGTGGGGGCGGCGTACCTGCCGGCCGATGGGGTCGCCAACCCGACCGATGCCACCCTGGCGATCGCCAAG
>JAOUEG010000183.1 GCA_029858845.1 Chloroflexota bacterium
TTCGACCAGTCGTGGGGCGTCGCCATCCCGCCCGAGCGCGGCTGGCACCTGTCCGGCATGTTCGACGCGATGGAGCGTGGTGACCTCACCGCGGTCTACTGCATCGGCGAGAACCCGGTCCAGTCGGAGGCGGATCAGGAGCGGACCACCCGGTTGCTCAAGGGCCTGGACCTCCTGGTGGTCCAGGACCTGTTCCTGACGGCGACCGCCCAGATCGCCGACGTGGTCCTGCCGGCGTCCGCGGCCTGGGCCGAGAGCGAAGGCACGGTGACCAACTCCGAGCGACGCGTCCAGCGCGTCCGCAAGGCGGTCGCGCCTCCGGAAGGAGCCGGCGACGACCTCGAGATCATCTTCGACCTTGCCAACAGGATGGGTGGAGGTTGGGGCGATCCCGACCCGGAGGCGGTCTGGGACGAGGTCCGGGCCCTGTCCCCCGTGCACGCCGGCATGAGCTACCGACGGCTCGAGGAGCTCGGCGGGATCCACTGGCCCTGCTATGACGAGGAGCACCCCGGCGAGCTGTTCCTGCACAGTCGCCTCTGGGAGGATCCTGTTCCGGGCCATCGAGCGCCGTTCGTGCCGGTGGACCACGAACCACCGGTCGATCGGCTGGACGACGATTTCCCCATCCGCCTCACGACGGGGCGTCGCCTGGAGTCCTACAACACCGGCGTCCAGACGTCGGGCTATACGTCGCCGCTCCGACGCGGGGAGTCGCTCGACATCTCGCCGGAGGATGCCCAGGCATACGGTCTGCAGGACGGCGAGCGGGTCCGGGTCGTGTCACGGCGCGGACACGTCGAGGCGCCCATCCGGATCGACGAGACGCTTCGACCGGGCCTGACGTTCATGACCTTCCACTTCCAGGACGAGGTGGCGGTCAACCTGCTCACCATCGACGCCACCGATCCCCTTTCGGGGACGGCAGAGTTCAAGGCCACCGCGATCCGGATCGAGAAGATCGAGGCAGCCGTCCCGGCCTGACGTCCGGCGCGCCGCCGGACGGAAGCCGGCGATCTCGGCTTGCGGCGTCCAGGCAGCGGCGCGGGTCGGCAGGACGATCAGCGCCCCGGCATGTTCGACCCTGAGTCGACGAAGCGCAGCACGTCGAGGGTCGCGCGCCGGGGCGGCTCGGCGTGCGCGCGCCGGCCGCCGGCGCGACCGCGGTTCCGTCGACGACGCTGATCAGGTCGCTGAAGGCGCCGGTGCGTCCGCCGGGGGCCTCGTGTCCGCGCCGGCGCCGAGGAACCGGTTCCGGTAGTGGACGACGGCGAAGAGCAGCCCGGCGTTGACGAGGGTGGAGAGGATCGCGGAGATCTGCTCGACGTAGAGGCTGACGACGGCGCCGGCCGTCAGGGCGACGACGAGGCCGATCATCGCCACGATCGCGCCCGCCCGGTCGCGCCCGAGTCCGAGGGCGACGCCACCGACGAGGAGGAGGATGCCGCTCAACCCGAGGATGGCCGCCTCCAGGCCGTAGAACAGCGGATCCGCCGGCCGCTCCACCCGATCGCCGGGCACGTTCACCACCTGCTCGATGAGCTCGCGGAGCGTCGCCGGGTCGATCGCGATGAACACGACGAGCGAGACGACCCAGGCCACGCCGACGAGCAGGAGTGCGGCGACCAGCAGCCGCCGGTAGCGTCGCCGCGGCAGGTGGGCCTCCTCCCAGCGGGCCACGCGCCCGGGCCGGGTGACGGCGGGCGCTCCGCCCGGCCGTCGCCGGACGACGACGAACAGGAGGACGAGCGCGAGCAGCAGGCCGTAGATCAGCGGCGCCGCCAGGGGGTAGAAGTAGTCGTTCGAGGCGGTGATGAACTTGCCAACCTCGTCGATGAACAGCCCCGTGCCCGCCCCAGTCAGCACGGCGCCGACGCTGAGCGCCCAGCCGGCCGCCACGAGGAGCACGAGCAGCGCCGCAGCGACCAGCAGGAGCCCGCCCCAGAGCATGTGGGCGATGTGGAGCTCGCCGCCGCCGACCTGCGGATAGCCCGTGGCCTGGAGGTACCAGCGCGTGCCGACGACGGCCACGACGAACGAGACGATGACGAGCAGCAGGTAGCGCTCGGCGCCGGGGCGGATCCCTTCGCGGGCCGCGGGCGTGCCCTCCGGGCGGGGCTCGGTGCCGTCCATGCTCAACCTCGCGGAGAGGGCGGGAGCGCGCCGCCGCCAAGCGCACACCGCGGACCGGCCCCCGGCGGTCGGCGGGGGGTCACGGGACGAGGCGGCGCAGCGAAGGACACGTTCAGCCTACCGACCGAACGACGCCTTCACGCCCGGGCGCATGAAGTACCAGAGGATGACGGCCGAGACAAGCGCGTTGATCAGCGCCGCGGAGCCGTTCGGCGAGCCGAGACCCGGGACGAGCATCAACGCGATCTCGACGACGATCCGAAGGCCGAGGACCACCACCGCGAGGAGCCACGCCCATCCGGCCAGCGTGAAGAGGCCGCCGGCGACGACGATCGTCGCCACGCCCGAGATCACCGACGCCCAGCCGCTGACCTCGGCAGCCTCCGCGACCGCGCCGAGGCCGAGGTTGGTCCAGCCGAGAGTCTCACTGCCGACCAGCAGCTGGAAGACGCCGCTCACGGCCAGGATGATCGCGATGACCGTGATGCCGAGGGGCCGACCGCCCACGGATCCCTCCTCCTGCGCGATTCCCGGGTGCCCACCCGCCGCCCGCCTGGCCCGGATCGCTGCGACCCACGAATGCTTGCCGTGGAAGTATACGCAAGTCCGCGACGCGGCGATACCGGCGGAGAGCGCTAGACTTCCGCAGTCCGGTCGGACGTCCCCGCGTCAGGGCGGCCCGACGACCCGAAGGACTCGAGGTTCACTTCGCGGTGATCGCCACATCCGCACCGAGCACGGTCCGCGCCGACCGAGTCGCGATGCTCGCCGGCCTGCTCGGCAGCCGCATCACGGCGGCCCTGGCCGTGGTGCTCGGCAGCCTCGAGATCACCGAGACGCGCGGCGTGCTCGTCCTGTGCCGGCTGGCCCGGCTCGGGCCGCTCCGGCCGCGCGAGATCCAGGCGATGACGGGGCTCACGAGCGGCGGGACGACGAATCTCCTCGACCGTCTGGCGCGGCTCGAGCTGATCGAACGCTCCCACGACCTTGTGGAGGGCGACCGCCGAGCCGTCGTGGTCCAGCTGGCGCCGCGCGGGCAGGAGGTCGTCGTGACCGTCGCGACGGTCTTCTCCAAGCATGCGGGCGCCATCCTGTCAACGCTCCGAGCGCTGGACGATGAGCTGGCCGGGATCGCCGACGGCTCGGACCCGGATGCCGGCACGCCCTCGGCACCGCGATCCGCCGACCGCGCGGTCGGTGACGCTCGACCTGACCCGGCCGGGCGAATCGACCGCCTGCTCGATGCCGTGGCCACGTTCGCTGGTCTCGGGATCACCCTGCGAACCGCCCTCGTGGCGGGGATCGAGCAGGAAGAGGTGTTCGGGAATGAGACGGCCGTGATCCTCGGCTCGCTGCTGCGCGGGGGACCGCGCCGCCCGCGGGATCTCGCGGCGCTCGTCCCGCTCTCGAGCGGCGGCCTCGCCAAGCTACTCGCCCGGCTCGAGGTGGCCGGCCTCGTCACGCAGGACCGCCACCGGCTCGAGGCCGATCGGCGGGCGACGATCGTGTCGATCAGCCCGGCAGGCCGGCGTGCGATGGCCGCCGCCGACGCGACGCTCGCAGAACGGCGGGACGAGATCCGGCCGATCGTGCGAGAACTGGCCTCGCTCCTCGGCGGCTGACCGACAGGACGAGGACCGCCGGGTCGCCCGCCGGCACGGTGTCCGGCGGTCGAGGACGGGACGTCAGCGGCGGAGGCGGCGCCGTTCGGTGGCGATGGCGACGGCGAGCATCCCGATGGTCGCGAGGGCCGCCAGGGCGAAGACGATCGCGATCGAATCCTTCGCCGGGCCGGCAGGCACCCCCGCCTCGGTCGACGTCGGCGGCGTCGTCGGGGTCACCCCCTCGTACGGCGTCACGGTGACCTCGAAGCTCACCTGCCCGGTGTTGCCGGCCCGGTCCACGACCGAGCAGGTCACCGTCGTCGTGCCGACCGGAAAGAGGCTCCCGGAGGCGGGTGTGCATGTCGGGGTGAGGCTGCCGTCGATGCCGTCCGTGGCGACCAGGCTGAAGGAGACGACGGCGCCTGTCGGTCCGGTCGCCCGGACCGTGAGATCCGGCGGCGTCGTCCCCTCCGGCGTCGTGATCGTCGGCGGGGTCGTGTCGATGACGGTGACGGTGAACGTGGCCTGGCCGGTGTTGCCGGCCGCGTCGGTGGCCTCGCAGGTGACGGTCGTGACACCCAGGGGGAACGTGCTGCCGGAGGCCGGTGCGCACGTCACCGCGACCGACCCGTCGACGGTATCGGTGGCCGAGGTGCTGAAGGCGACCGCGGTGCCGGCGGCGCTCGCCGCCTCCGTCGTGATGTCGGCCGGGACGGTGACGACGGGCGGGGTCGTGTCGACGACGGTGACGGTGAACGTGGCCTGGCCGGTGTTGCCGGCGGCGTCGGTGGCGGAGCAGGTGACGGTCGTGGCGCCGAGCGGGAACGTGCTCCCCGAGGCCGGGACGCAG
>JAOUEG010000184.1 GCA_029858845.1 Chloroflexota bacterium
GTCCTCGGGGGCAGCGGCCAGGGCCTGCCGACCGATGTCGGATGGGCCACCGCCTACCTGGGACCTGGGCCGTGGGGCTCGCTCGCCGCCGACCTGCCGTCGCACCCGGCGCAGGTCTATGAGGGCGCGGCGACCCTTGTCTGGGCCCTGGTGTTGATCGTGTTGGCGAGCGTCGCGCTGAGGCGTCGCGCCGATGGCCGGTTGCTGCTCGTCGCGATCGCGGGGTGGGCACTCATTCGCGCCGCCGTGTCCGTGACGTGGCGGGACCCGGCGGTCATCGGTCCCTTGGGTCCCGCCGGGCTGATGGCGCTCGCGGTCGGCTTCGGCGCGATCGCGGCCATCCCGGTCATCGCGCGCGTTCGCGGCGCGTCCGCCCCGTCAAACCCGAGCGCACCCGGTGAACCCTCGTGGCCGGATCCGGCATCGCGTCCCCGGTTCTGACAGCCGCGTCGCCGATGGCATCCACCGGCAGACAGGGTATCGTGGGCGCACTGCACCGCACTACGAGGTTGTCCCGATCATGACCCAGGTCGCCGACCCCACCGCCCGGTCCGCCGCATCCCCTGCTCCCGGCCGCATCAGTCACTGGATCGGCGGCCGCGTCGTCGTCGGCACGGCCGGCCGAGAAGGTCCCGTGTTCGACCCGGCGACCGGCACCCTGACGCGGTACGTCGATTTCGCCTCGGTGAGCGAGGTGGGTGCTGCGGTCGCGGAGGCGAAGGCCGCGTTCCCCGCCTGGCGTGCTCTGTCGCTGAGCAAGCGCACGGACATCCTGTTCCGCATCCGGAATCTCGTGGAGCAGCACCGCCACGAACTTGCCGCTCACCTCACGGCGGAACACGGCAAGGTCCCGTCCGATGCCCTTGGGGAGATCGCCCGCGGACTGGAGAACCTCGAATTCGCCTGCGGGATCCCGAACCTCCTCAAAGGTGGGTTCTCGGAGCAGGCCAGCACCGGCGTGGATGTCTACCAGATCCGCCAGCCGCTCGGCGTCGTTGCCGGCATCACGCCGTTCAACTTCCCGGCCATGGTGCCGATGTGGATGTTCGCGACGGCCCTGGCGTCCGGGAACACCTTCATCCTCAAGCCATCCGAGAAGGACCCCTCGGCGTCCATGTACCTCGCCGAGCTGCTGCGGGAGGCGGGCGTGCCGGACGGTGTCTTCAACGTCGTCCAAGGCGACAAGGTGGCGGTGGACGCGATCCTCGAGCATCCGGATATCGCTGCGGTGAGCTTCGTCGGCTCCACGCCCATCGCTCGCTACATCTACGAGACCGGGACCCGGCAGGGCAAGCGCGTGCAGGCTCTCGGCGGGGCGAAGAACCACATGATCGTCCTGCCTGACGCCGACATCGACATGGCCGCCGACGCGGCCGTCTCGGCCGGGTATGGCTCGGCCGGCGAGCGCTGCATGGCGATCGCCACGATCGTGGCCGTCGGCGATGTCGCCGACCCCCTGGTCGAGGCGATCAAGGCCCGCCTTCCGAGGGTCAAGGTCGGTCCCGGCAGCGACCCCTCCGCCGAGATGGGTCCGCTCGTCACGAAGCAGCACCGGGACAAGGTGGCCGGCTATCTCGACAGCTCCGCGAAGCAGGGCGCGACGGTCGTGGCCGACGGGCGCGAGCTCCCGTTGTACCAGGAGTCCGAGGGCTTCTTCCTCGGCGTCTCCCTGATCGACAACGTGACGACGGAGATGGACGCCTATCGCGACGAGATCTTCGGCCCGGTCCTGACCGTCATGCGCGTGAAGACGTACGAGGAGGCGGTCGCGCTCGTCAACGACAACCCATACGGGAACGGGACAGCGATCTTCACCCGCGACGGCGGGGCGGCCCGCCAGTTCCAGTTCGATGTCGACGCCGGGATGGTCGGTATCAACGTGCCGATCCCGGTGCCGGTCGCCTACTACAGCTTCGGTGGCTGGAAGAACAGCCTGTTCGGCGATCTGCACATGTACGGCCCGGAGGGCGTCCAGTTCTACACGCGAGCCAAGATCGTGACGTCGCGCTGGCCGGATCCCGGCACCAGCAAGATCGACCTCGGCTTCCCCCGCACTCGCTGATCCGAAGCCGACCGATGGCTGTCAAGGCCCCGCTTTGGCGTCCCCGACCGACCCTCGGCGGACGTGACTACACGTCCGAAGCGGTCTTCGCGGACGAGCGCGAGCACGTCTGGTGGGGACACTGGGTATGCATCGGTCGTGCCGAGGAGATCGCGAATCCCGGGGATTTCCTGGTGCGCGACCTCGCCGGCGAGTCGATCATCCTCACCCGCAACCAGGACGGCCGCGTCCGGGCCTTCTACAACGTCTGCTCCCACCGGGGGACGAAGCTCCTCGATGACGAACCCGCCTGCGGCCACGTACGCAAGGCGTTCAAGTGCCCCTACCACGCCTGGTCGTTCGATCTTGACGGCCGGCTGATCGGGTCTCCGAACGTGGACGAGGACGAGGCGTTCGACCGTGACGATTACCCGTTGCATGCCATCGCGGCGGAAGCCTACGCCGGGTTCCTCTTCGTCCACCTCGGCCCCGAACCGGAGCCGCTCCTCGACTCGCTCCGCGACGGCATCGAGATCATCACCAACTTCGAGCGCTACCGGATGGACGAATTGCGGGTGGGGGTTCGGATCGTCTACGAAGTCAAGGCCAACTGGAAGATCGTCGTCGAGAACTTCAACGAATGCCTCCACTGCCCGACGATCCACCCGGAGCTGGTCCAGGTCGTTCCGCTCTATCGGTTCGGTGAGGTCTGGGACGACGAGTCGCAGGACGACGGCAACTGGATGGTGGAGGGTGCCACCTCGTTCACGATGACCGGCCAGTCCACCCTTCCCAAGTTCCCGGATCTCCGACCCGACGACTATCGGATGTACTTCGGGACGTACCAGTTCCCGAACCTGATGCTGAACCTCCATCCCGATGCCGGGATGTCCTACCTCGCCCTGCCCCGTGGCCCCGGACACACGACCGTCGTTTCCGAGTACCTGTTCCGGCCGGAGACCATCGCGGCGCCGGACTTCGCCCCGGAACCGGTGGTGGAGTTCTGGGACCTCATCAGCAAGCAGGATTGGGAGGTCTGCGAGCGAGCCCAGACGGGCGTCGGCTCGCGCGCGTACCGGGCCGGCGTCTATCCGCGTCAGGATCGTTTCCTGTTCGCATTCAACGAGCACTACCGTCGGGTCATGGGCCGCCCACTCATCGGGTGACGAGTGTCGGCCGGAGTTGACACCGACGATCGCGCACTGCCAACCTTCATCCCACCACGCGCAGCGAGGGAGAGCCCACGATGACCGATCCCGAGCGACCCGCGGAGCCCGAGTCCGCCGCCCCTGACGCCGCCGCTTCGGTGCCCCCGGCACGATCAGAGCCCGCGTCCCCGGTCGAGGCCGCGCTCGAGCCCGATGCCGCTCCCGAGCCCGAGGCGAGCACTCCGGTCGAGACTGTGCCGCCCCTCACGGCGGCGCCGACCGCGACCGAGACCGTCGCCGCGCCTGCGCAGTCCCAGGCAGCCGCGGCGCCCGAACCGGTCCCGGTGCCAGCTCAGCCGGCCCCGCGCCCGGCACGCGGTCGGCCGACGCTCCTGACGACGTTCACGCGGCTGGTCACATTCCTGTTCGGCGTGCTCCAGGCGTTGCTCATCCTGCGGATCGTCCTGTTGTTGCTGGTCGCCAACGAGGAGAACGACATCGTCTCGACGATCCTGTCGATCACGGCCCCGTTCGTCGACCCGTTCCGCGACATGTTCCAGCTGGACACCGTTACCGGCGACCAGGGGTCCGTCCTGGATATCGCGGCCATCGTCGCGCTGATCGGCTGGACCCTGCTCGAGGGCCTCATCGTCTCCCTGCTGCGGGTCTTCGACCGCCGCTCGGCCTAGATCGCCCGATCCGACCCGCCGAGCGCCGCCGTGAGGGCGGCGATCTCGGCAGGCCCGGTCCCGCAGCAGCCGCCGAGCCAGGTGGCACCGAGTGAGCGCCAGCCCGCGGCGGTGACGGGGTCGAACTCGCCCTGCGCGTCGCGCGCGATCCAGTGTCGCGAGGCGGCGTCCCAGGCGTCACCACCGTTCGGGTAGACGATCCGCGGCAGGTTCGTGCCGGCGGTGGCGGCTCGCGTCAGCAGTCCCGGGATCAGGCGCGGCGCGGTGCAATTGACGCCGACCGCGACGATGCCGGCCGTTCCGCTCGCGGCGCGGATGGCCGTCTCGATCGGCTCACCCGCCGCTGTGGAGCTCTCGTCGCGGCATTGATACGACAGCCAGCCGACGGCGTCGAACTCGTCGAGCAATCCCAGCAGGACCTCGGCCTCGCGGACTGTCGGGATGGTTTCCATGGCGAGGAGGTCGGCTCCGGCCGCGAGCAGGGCGTCGATCCGCGGCGCGTGGAGCTCGCGGAGTGCCGCTGACCCGGGATCGTAATCGCCGCGGTACTCGGATCCGTCGGCGAGCATGGCCCCGTAGGGACCGACCGATCCGGCCACCAGGAGCCCGGCTCCGTCCGTACCCGACTCGGCGGCGTATCGATCCCGCGCGTCGCGCGCCAGCGTCACGCTGCGTTGGATGGCCGCGACGGCCTCGC
>JAOUEG010000270.1 GCA_029858845.1 Chloroflexota bacterium
CATCGGCCGGGCTCATCGCCTCGCGCAACGCCGGCGACGGCACGAGCCAGGCGCTCCTGTTCGGGGCGGTCCTGTCGCTGGCTGCCATCCCGCTGGTCGGCTGGCTCTGGCGTCGCGATCCCGGACCGGCCGTACCGGCGCCGGCCGTCGCGCCGGCCCCGGTACGCGTGCGAGCGATCCTGCGCACTCCGGGCATGCTCCCGGCCATGCTGGCGAGCATGACCGTTCTGGCCACGATGGACGTGATGGTCGTCTACCTGCCGGCCCTCGGCGAAGAGCGCGGTCTGAGCGTGGCGACCATCGGCGCCCTCCTCGCCGTCCGCGCCGGCGCCTCGATGGCGTCCCGTCTGGCCCTCGGCCGCGTGATCGGACGATTCGGCCGGGACCGCCTGATGGTGGCCAGCCTCGTCGTGGCCGCGGGATCGGTGGTCGTGCTGCCGTTCCTGCCTGTGCCGCTGATGTTCGTGGCGATGGTGTTCGCCGGTCTCACCCTCGGGATGGCTCAACCGATGACGATGGCCTGGGTCGCGACACGAGCCGCCGTTGGGGCCCGCGGGACCGCGATGTCGCTGCGCCTGCTCGGCAACCGGGTCGGTCAGGTGGTCATCCCGCTGGCAGCCGGCTCGCTCGCAGCCGTGACCGGCGCGGCAGGCGTGGTGGCTGCGGCCGGTCTCACCGTCGCGGCCAGCGCCGTTGTCGTCGCGAACCGTCGGTCGGGCTCCTGACCGCGGCACTGATCCCGCGGCGCCGATCCGCCCGTCGTGGGGCTCGGCGTCGAGAGCCTCGTCAGCCGAGCTTGAGGTTCGGCAGGACCTCCTTGCCGAAGACCTCGATGAACTCGGCCTGGTTGCGACCGACGTTGTGCAGATGCACCTCGTCGAAGCCCATGTCCACGTAGTGCTGGATATGCCTCGTGTGGGCCTCGAGGTCCGACGTCATCAGGACACGGTTCTTGAAGTCCTCCGGACGGACGAGCTTGGCGATCCCCTCGAAGTCCTCCGGGTTCTTGATGTCCTGCTTGGGGAAGAACGCCATCCCACCGTTCGGCCACTCGACCATCGCGTTCTGGACGGCCTCCTCGTCCGTGCGCGCCCAGGAGACGTGGATCTGGAGCATCTTGGGCGCACGGGACGGGTCCTTGCCGGCCTCGCGGGCCCCCTCCTCGAACTTGCCCCAGATCATCCCCATCTTCTCGTCGGCGGCGCCGACGGTGATGATGCCGTCGGCGAACTTGCCGGTCTTCTTCGCATTGACCGGGCCGGCAGTGGCGACGTAGACGGGGACCGGCTCCTCGGGCCGCGTGTACAGCTTCGCGCGCTCGAGCGTGAAGTACTTACCCTCGTGGCGGACCACGTTCCCGCTGAACAGCTTGTTGATGACCTCGATGGCCTCGAACATCATCGCGCTGCGGATCGGCACCTCCGGCCAGACGCCACCGATGACGTGCTCGTTGAGGGCCTCGCCAGCTCCGAGCCCGAGGTAGAAGCGCCCGGGGTACATCGCTCCCAGGGTCGCAGCGGCGTGGGCGATGACGGCCGGGTGGTAGCGGAAGCCAGGGCACGTCACGGCTGTCCCGAATCGGAGGCTGGTGCGCTGCCCCAGGGCCCCCATGAATGACCAGGCGAAGGCACTCTGGCCCTGCTGTGGCGTCCACGGATGGAAGTGCTCGCTGACCATGAACCCGGCCTCGAACCCGGCCGCCTCGGCCTGGGAGCACCAGTCGAGCAGATCGGTGGGGTGGAATTGCTCCAGCATCGCCGCGTAGCCGATCGTGGTCATCGTCGCCCTCCCGTGTGGATCGTCGAGCCGACGATGGTCATCGTGCGGTCGATCGGATTGTAACCAATCATGATTCACTTGTATCCATGTCGTCTGCTGCCCGGCGATCCTCGACCGGTCGGCGGCGTTCGGCTGTCCGATCGAGCCGCTCGACGTCGCGCCGCCGGAGGAGATAGCCGCGCGGTCCCCGCGTCGCGCGGAGGCGGCCACGACGGATCGCACGACGAAGCCAGCCGGCATCCCGCCCGACCAGGCGGGCCGCCTCGCTCACGGAGAGGGGGTCACCCACCTGGTAGAAGTCACTGTGGTGCCCGAGATCGCTGTGGTAGACGGGACCGACGTCCACGACGTAGCTCGCCGGACCGCCGGTCCCTGGTGCCGCGAAGCGACCCGTCGTCAGGCGCTCGTCGTATGCCTTGCGCCGGCGGGGATCCCCGAGGATCTCGTAGGCGCGAGCGATCCGCTTGAATCGCCGCTCCATGGCGCTGTCACCGCCATGACCATCCGGGTGGGTCGCACGGGCCAGTCGGCGATATGCGGCCTTGATCTCGCGCTGAGTCGCATCCGCGGCGACACCAAGCGCCGCATAGTGATCGCCGCGACCCGCCATGACGACGCGATCACTCGGAGCGACGGGCGGCGACGCCGGCCGCGATGTCGCGATTCAGATGCGCGCCAAGCGGGGTTCCGGGAGCTCGATCCTGGTTGCACAGGTCCATGGCGATACGAGCGTACGCGATGGACGCATCCGTGAGGTCCTTGACCTTGAATGACTTGCGGGCCGCATGGCTCGTGGACCTCGGAGCGTAGCTGATCGCTGGGATACCGAGTTCGTTGAACGCATTCGTGTCGCGCCACATGCTGGTCACCGCTTCGCCGACGATGGCGGGCGGCGTGTCGAAGACCTGGTCGTGGCAGCGTCGCACCGTCTCGATCAGGCGCTCTGCGCCCTTGGTCTCGAATCCGGGTCGATACAGGAAGAGTTCCACGGTTCCGTCCACGCCGACCTCGCGAAGGATCGCCCGCAGCTGGTCGCGAAGGTCCAGCGGGTTTGCCCCGGGAAGGATCCGCGTGTCGACGTAGAACGAGCAGAGCTGCGGTGCGCTCGTCAGGTTGAATGGATAGCCGGACCGGATCGCGTTGATGCTCGCCTTGGGGACGATCGTCCCGTTGGGGCTCTCGTACGTGTTCGCCAGCTGGTACGCATACGCCCAGCGCTCGAACGCCTCGATGACGGCCGCGGTCCGGACGATGGCGTTGGGCGCATCGGGGAGTCCGGTCGGGCGCGGCAGGTAGGGCGTGTAGTAGCGCGGTGTATCCGTGAACACGGTGACCTTGAAGTGGGCCTTGCCCGGCTCGACGCCGACGATGCCGAAGCCGGTCCCCTCGGCGACGAGGGCGTAGTCGGCGACGGCGCCATGGGTCACCATGAACCTGGCCCCGAGGTCCTTGCTCAGGTAGTCGGGACCCTGCCACTCCTCGATCGGCTCACGAGAGATCTCGCCCGCGACGGCACTGACGATGAGATCGCCCTTCAGCGGGTAACCCGCTTCGAGGATCGCCTTGCCGGCGACGAGGAACGCGGCCATGGGGCCCTTGTCATTGACGACGCCGTCGCCGTAGATCTCGTCGCCCTCGACCCAGGCAGAGTGGTAGAGCGGGTCGAGCGGATCCTTCGCCGACCAGGTCGCGTCCGGGCGCAGGGTGGTGTCGAGGTGCGAGTTG
>JAOUEG010000185.1 GCA_029858845.1 Chloroflexota bacterium
CACGGCCGCGCAGGTCGGCGTCGACACGCCCCTCCTGGCTGCCGTGGAGACGGTCAACGGTCGGCGTCGGGAGCAGGTCGTGGAGCGAACGCGCATCCTGCTTGACGGCACGGTCCGCCACCGTCGCATCGCCCTCCTCGGCCTGACCTTCAAGCCGGACACGGACGACCTGCGCGACGCCCCGTCATTGGATATCGCCCGCGGGTTCATCGCGGCCGGGGCCTCCGTGGTCGCCTACGACCCGATGCCGACCGCGCGGGTCCTGGCGCGGGAGCTCGTGCCCGGCCTTGAGGTGGTGGAGCACGCGATGGACGCCGTCGTCGACGCCGACGCCGCGGTCCTGGTCACCGAGTGGCGTGACGTCCTGGACCTGGACTGGTCGTTGGTGGGCGCAGCCATGCGCCGACGCGTCATCGTCGACGGCCGCAACGTCCTCCCCGGTCGTGTCCTCGCCGAAGCCGGGTTCGCGTACGTGTCCTTCGGCCGCGGGTCGCTGCTCCCAGAGGCGCAGGAGCCCGTCGCGGCGGCTTCGACGGCCAGCGTTTCCCTGGGGTGGGAGCGTTGAGGACGGTTTCGGGGCGAACGGTGGCCGTGGTCGCCATAGCGATCATCTTCGGGGCCGGTCTCGGCCTCCGGATCGGCCGGATGGACGTGGCCATCAGCGACGAGGTCGGGCTGTGGGCCGCCGTCCTGGCCGGGGCGGCGCTGATCGTCGCGTTCGCTGCCGGGCCGAGAGGCTCCAGCGCAAGGGCCGACTCGAGCGAGGTTGACGGGGCGGCCTGGATGGAATTCCAACGAGAACTCCGCCGCGCACGAAGGCATCGTCGACCGCTGACCCTGATGCGCATCCCCGGATGGCGCACCGACGGATCCGACGGTCCGCACGACCTGCGCGCGACCGCTCGCCTGATCGGAGCCCGCCTTCGACTGATCGACCGAACCTGGGTCGACGATGGGAGC
The DNA here is from genome assembly GCA_029858845.1 of Chloroflexota bacterium. Taxonomy (GTDB): domain Bacteria; phylum Chloroflexota; class Limnocylindria; order Limnocylindrales; family CSP1-4; genus SPCO01. Next base: position 961 of record JAOUEG010000185.1, read on the forward strand.
ATCTACGTCATGCTGCCGGAGTCCCCCGGGGCGGCCGCATCCACCGCCGTCCAGCGTGCGACGGCCGTGGCACCGGGACTTGCCGAAAGCCAAGTCCGCGTGGCCACGTTCCCGGACGACGGCCTCACCAGCGGGGCGCTCATCGCCGCGGTCAACGACCGGGCGATGGGTGAGGTCCCGATCCCGATCCGCCCGGTCGCCGACGACGACACGACCTTCCCGGAGGAGCGCGATCTCCCGATGGCTGAGATCGCCCACCAGCGATGACGCGGCCGCTCGCAAGCCAGCGGTCGTCCCGGAGTTACGTGGTGGCGAAGCGGGCGATGGACATCGGGGTCTGCCTGCTGGCGCTCCCGCTGATCCTGCCGGTCGGCCTCCTGTGCGCTCTCGCCATCCGGCTGGAGTCACCCGGACCGGTGATGTTCACCCAGATGCGCACGGGCCAGCACGGGGTGCGCTTCCCGATGTTCAAGTTCCGGACGATGGTCCAGAACGCCGAGGAGCTCAAACCGTCGCTCCAGCACCTGAACATCCTGCCGCCTCCGGACTTCAAGATCCCGAACGACCCGCGCATCACGAGGGTGGGCACGTTCCTGCGCAAGACGAGCCTCGATGAACTGCCGCAGATCCTGAACGTCCTGCGCGGCGACATGAGCATCGTGGGGCCGCGACCGACCTCGTTCGCGGCGAGCACGTACGCGCTCTGGCACTCGGAGCGCCTTGAGGTCACACCCGGGATCACGGGCCTGTGGCAGATCAGGGGCCGAGGGACCGTGACCTTCGACGAGCGGCTGCGACTCGATATCGAGTACATCGAGCAGCGCTCGCTCGGGCTGGACCTGCGGATCATCGCGCTGACCGGCCTCGCCGTCTTCCGCGGCTCGGGCGAGTGACCCGACGCCCGCGGGCGTCAGTGCCGATCCGCTACGGGCGCCCCTGCTCCCGGCGCTGGACGTGCCACGCCACCTGCATGCCGAGCCCGTCTTCCGGATCCGTCGTCGGCTCGTAGCCGAGCCCGGCGCGGGCTCGCGAGATATCGGCGCTGGTGTGGCGCTGGTCGCCGGGCCGGGCGGGCTCGGTCCGGATCACCGGCTTGACGCCGAGGTGCCCGGCGATCGTCTCGATGGCCTGGTTCAGGGAGATCGTCCGACCACCGCCCACGTTGTAGATCCCGCCGCGCTCGCCGCGCTCAAGGGCCAGGATGGTGCCCCGGACGGCATCCGAGACATAGGTGTTGGAGCGGGTCTGCTCACCGTCGCCGTAGACCGTGATGGGCTGTCCGTCCAGCATCGCCTCGATGAACCGGTGGTAGGCCATGTCCGGCCGCTGCCGAGGACCGTAGATGGAGAAGTAGCGGATGATCGTGGCCGGGAAATCGGACATCGCGACATGGGCGAGGACCAGCTTCTCGCATGCGAGCTTGGTGATCCCGTACGGTGAGGACGGCTCGAGCGGCCGATCCTCGTTGCCGACCGCCTCGCGCCCGTAGACGGACGAGGTGGATGCCAGGACGAAGCGACCCACCCCGGCCTGCATCGCCGCCTCGATCAGCCGGTTCGTGGCGAGGATGTTGCAGGAGACGTACAGCTCGAGATCGGTCCAGCTGCGCATGAGACCGGCCATCGCCGCCTCGTGGATGATGGCGTCGGCTCCCTCCACGCACGGCTCCAGTTCGCCTGTTCGGAGATCCATCTCGTGGAACCGGAAACCCGCAGTGCCCCGCAGGTTCGCTAGGTTCATCTCCTTGACCTCGCGCGGGTAGTACGGGATGAACGCGTCGACCCCGACCACCTCGTGGCCGGCGTCGATCAGCGCCTCGCACAGTGTCGAACCGATGAACCCGGCCGCGCCGGTGACGACGATCCTCATGGGGCTGCCAGTTCCGACACGCGCACCTCGGCAAGGTCGATCGAGCTTCCCGGCCGGCCGCCGGCCGTCTCGACACAGAGTATCCTCGCACTCACGACATCCGGCGAGCGCCAGGCGACACCCTTCCGCGCCAGGACCAGGGTCCCGTCGTCCTGCGTGACCCGGAAGCTGTAGGTCCGCGCGGACTGATCCAGCGTCACCGCCACGCGGTACCAGCGTCCCGGTGCCAGGGTCGACCCGCTGCGGACCTTCGTGGGACCGTCGAACCAGGCCAGAGTCTCCCGGTCCGTGGCGCGGATGGAGACCGTCTCGCCGCCGGACCCGCGCATCGAGAGCAGGATGGAGTCCGACGTTCCGGGCTTGCCGACCTTCACCCGCACGGTGGCCGAGAGATCGCTCCCCGGCGTGTCCGGGTAGTCGTGGCAGGCCCGCACGTCCGAACCGTCCGCGCCGGCCTTGACGCGAAGGGCGCGGCCTCCCGAGCCGTCGTCGACGATCGAGAGGCTGCCCGGCGGGTCCGTGTCCCGAACCGACCAACCGGCGCCCGCGGCGTCGCCGATCGGCCACGGCTCGAAGGTATCGTCCATGAGCTGCGCCGGCTCCGGGTCGATCGGCGGTGCGGGCTGGTCCGGGCGGGACGCGTCGGCGGGATCGGCCGAGGGGAGACCGCCACCAAGGTCCACCACGGCGTGGAGGTACCGCCCGGTGGTGTTGTCCGAGGCGATGACGACGAGTCCGCTTTCGACCGACAGCAGCTGCTTGGACGAGCTCGCGTTGCTGATCTGGGGATCGAGCGGACTCCACACCAGTTGCTCGCCTCGCCCGGTGTCGAACGAGATGGCGTCGAGGGCGCTCCGCTTGTACAGGATCTCGCCGCCCCTCGCGGGGGACGTCGCAGCCACGTAGATCTGCCGCGCATCCCCGTCCACCATGACGATCGCCCGAGTGTGGCGATCGCGGACGCGACTCACGAGGTACGTCTGCCAGGGACCCTCCGGAGGACGGGTCGCAAGCAGGATCAGCGGGGCGAGCGGGTTGACCGGCGTGACATCGTCCTGGGATGTCTTGAGCGCTGCCGCGAGGCCCGTTCCGTCGCCCATCGGATAGGCCTTCAGGTTGATGTGGTCGTCCGAGCTGCCCAGCCCGTCCACGACGATCTCCGGCTCGGACCACGCGTCGTCAGGGTCGCCGTCACGGTGCACGCTGAAGTACACCCGGTCCTCCGTCTGGTCCGACCACATGGCGCCGACCTGGCCGGGTCCGAACGCGGCGATCGTCGCGATGTCGTCGGGGGTGACGTTCGTGCCGCCGGAGGAGAGCGGGAATGGCGCGCTCCAGCGGGCGTCGTCCCCCACTGACCGCACCAGCCAGACCTGGCTGCCCTCCGTGTAGACGACCCAGAGCGTCCCGGCGGAATCCCTCGTGATCACGGCCGCGGAGGTGCCGCCCGAGGTGATCGTGACCGGGAAGTCGCGGTCGAGCCGGAATCTCCCGACGGACTCGTCGTAGCTGAAGCGCAGGACGCGGCCGGCATGGCGCGATGTGGCTCGCTGCCCGGCCGAGACCACGTAGAGGTGATCGTCGGCGAAGAGGAAATCCGGGTCAGCGAACGACCGCTCGTCGACGAGCGTGCCCGTGTCCTGCCACAGCTGCGACTCGTGATCCAGGCGGAAGATCGTCACCCGGTTCGTGGTCGGCTGGATCAGCCCCGCCCACCACGATCCGTAGGCG
>JAOUEG010000186.1 GCA_029858845.1 Chloroflexota bacterium
TGCTGGCAAGTGCGGCGATCCTGTTCCTGCTGTTCGGCTCCGTCGTCATCCCGGTCAAGGCCGTGGTAATGACGCTCCTGTCCATCAGCGCGAGCTTCGGTGCGCTCGTCTGGATCTTCCAGGAGGGCCACCTCTCGAACCTGCTCGATTTCGAGCCGCTCGGGTACACCCTTGCCGGGATCCCGATCATCATGTTCAGCGTCATCTTCGGGCTCTCGATGGACTACGAGGTCCTGCTGCTGTCCCGGATCCAGGAGGCCTACCGCCGGACCGGCGACAACACGGCCTCGGTCGCCGAGGGACTCGCCCGAACCGCCGGGGTGATCACCGGGGCGGCGCTGATCATGGTTTCCGTCTTCTCCGCGTTCGCCCTGGCCGAGGTCATCACGATCAAGTCCATCGGCGTGGGGATGGCCATCGCGGTGGCGGTGGATGCCACCATCATCCGGGTCCTGCTGGTGCCCGCGACGATGCGGCTGATGGGCAGGTGGAACTGGTGGGCGCCGGGACCGCTCCAGCGCTGGGCCGAGCGCCGCGGTTTCGGCCACGTCGAGGACCGCGACCCCGCCTCACAGGGTTCGACGGCGGCCGCCTAGCGGAGGGCATCCCTCACACGTCCGAGTCACGCTCCTCCCAGTCCACCCAGTCCACCCCACTCTCGGCCACATAGCCCGCGACCGCCGTTCCGATCGTCGGGAAGAACGCATCGTTCCCGAGCTGCTCGTACAGGCCGTACCGCCGAAGCCGGTCCTTGACCGGGTCCTTGAGCTCGGCGAAGCGGAGCTGGGTCCCGGCCGCCTGGAGCGTCGCGATCAAGCCTTCCAGCATGTCGGCCGCGGTCATGTCGATATCGGTCACCGGCTCGGCCGCCACGACGACCCACCGTGTCGGCTGATCTTCTGCCGCGATGGCCGCCTCGATCTCCTCCCGGAAGGCCTCCGCGTTGGCAAAGAACAGCGGCGCGTCCCAGCGGAAGAGGACGAGCCCCCTGATCCGACGGGCCTCGGGGTACCGCGTGATGTCGTGATATCCCTTGAGGCCGTCGATGCGCCCGAGGACGGCCGAATACGGGCGCCAGGCCCGCCAGAAGAAGGCCATCAGGGCGAGCGCCACCGCGATGAAGATCCCGGCAACCACGCCGACGATCGCCACGCCGAGGAAACACGCGATCGATAGGGCGAACTCGCTGGGTCGGAGCTGCCAGAGGCGGACCAGTCCGCGCAGGTCCACGAGCGAGGTGCAGGCGACCATGACGATCGCCCCGAGGGTCGGCTGGGGGAGATTCGCCGTCAGGGAGGGCGCCAGCACGAGCAGCGCGACGATCGCTGCGGCCCCGATGACGCCGGTGAGCTGCGTCCGACCGCCGGCGGCCTCGGCGACGGGCGTCCGCGACGTGCTGGCGCTGATCGGAAAGCCGCCCGCGAACGCCGAACCGATGTTGGCGGCACCCAGGGCCAGCAGCTCCTGGTCCTGGTTCACCCGCATCCCGCTGCGCATGGCAAAGGTCCTTGACAGCACGCTCGTATCGGCCATCGAGACGACGGCGATGGCGAAGCCGCCCGCCAGCATCGCGACCAGGTCGTCGATCGAGACGGCCGGGACGGACAGGCTCGGCAGGCCCGAGGGCAAGGAGCCGACAACGTCCAGCCCCCGCGCCGCAAGGTCCATCAGGGACGCGACGATGGTGGTCGCGACGGTGGCGACCACGATGCCGAGCGCCCCCATCCCACGCCAGCGCCCCACGAGCATGATCGCCAGCGCGAGGGCGCCGATCCCGAGGGCCGCCGGGACGGTCTTGCCCGAGGCCACGCCGTCGATGAAGGCGAGTGCCTCGTCGATCAGCCCGTCCGCGTCCACGGAGAAGCCGAACGTCTTCGGCAATTGCGACACCAGCACGGTCAGCGCGATGCCGTTGAGGTAGCCGATCCGGATGGGCTTGGACAGGAGGTCCGTCAGGAGACCGAGGCGAAACAGCCCGAAGGCGATGCCGAACGCCCCGGAGATGAGCGCCAGCCCGCCCGCGAGCGCGACGGCCCGCGCATTGTCCCCGGCGGCAAGGGGCAGGACGGTGGCTGCGATGATGGCAGCCAGGGACGAGTCCGGCCCCAGGACCAGGATTCGGCTCGGCCCGAGGATCGCATACACGACGAGCGGCACGATCGTGGCGTAGAGCCCGGTGATCGCCGGCAGTCCCGCGGCCTCCGCGTAGCCCATCCCGACCGGCACGAGCACGGCCGTGAGGACGATGCCGGCAGCCAGGTCATTGGGCAGCCAGCTGCGTCGGTAGGCACGCAAGGTGCGCCAACCGGGCACGTCCCATCTTCGTGCGGCCACGACTCCTCCACGTTCAGGGCCCCGGGGCAGGCCTCGCGGCCCGGGACGCCCCGTCCCTGCCGAGAGAGTACGCTGACGCGGTATGGACGATCAGGACGATCCGATCACGCGACTCGGGCCGGACAGCGGTGGTCGCGGTCCGGATGACCCACCGGGCATGCGTGTCTACGCCTGGTCCTGGGGGGCGGACGAGGAACGCCGGCCCGGACTTCCCTGGATCGGCATCTTCCTGCTCGTGTTCGGTGGCCTGCTCGTCATCCAGCAGGTGTTCCCGGCGGCAAGGGACCTTGGGTCAGTCCTGGTCCTGGCCATCGGCCTGGCGTTCCTGATCAAGTGGGCCGTCGACCGCGGCACGGGATCCCTCTACGCCGGCGCGATCATCACCGCGCTCGCGGCGCCCGGCGTCCTCAACGCCCTCGGTATCGAGGCAGATGGTCTGGGCACCTTCAGCCTCGGGGTCGCGTTCCTCGCCATCGCCGCCGTGCGGGCTGCCTCGGGCGGCGGGTGGGGCTGGCAGGCCATCTTCGGAGGCATCCTCATGCTGCTCGGCGGCGTCAACATCCTGGCCCCCGATGTGGGGGGCCTCATCGTTCCGATGGCCCTCCTCGCCCTGGGCGCCATCCTCGTCTTCGGCAGCGGGCGGCGAAGCGAGCGCTAGGCGCCAGCTAGGCGGTCGACGCGCCCGCGGCGGCCACCGCAGCCCGGTCGATCGCGCCGGCGAGAACGTCGGTAAGCTGCTCGAGCTCCGGCGTCGTGATCACGAACGGGGGGCCCAGCAGGATCGCATCGCCGTCGGTGCCGTTGGCGTTGCCGGTCCCACCGTAGAGGAGCACGCCTCGCTCCCTCGCGTCCCGGATGACGGTCTCCATGACCCGGGATCCGCGCGGGTAGGCCTGACGGCTCTCACGGTCCGCCACGAGCTCAACACCGACCATCAGGCCCCGTCCGCGGATCTCGCCGACCGCCGGGTGGTCGCCCAGTCTGCCGCGGAGCATGGCCTGCAGTTCGTCACCTTTCTCCGAGCTCGCTTCGACCAGCGCCTCGTCGCGCAGGATATCGAGCACCTTGCGCGCGACGGCCGCCCCGACCGGACCGTGGGAGTAGGTGAAACCGTGCACGAACCCCGCGCCCCGCTCCCGTACCGCCTCGTGGACCCGGCCCGATGCCGCGACGAACCCGAACGGCCAGTATCCGGACGTCGCCCCCTTGGCGGCGACGAGGATGTCGGGGCGCACGCCCCAGTGATCCAGTCCGAACCACCGACCGGTCCGCCCGAATCCCGTCATGACCTCGTCCGCGATGAGCAGGACGCCGTGGCGGCGACAGACCTCGGCGATCGCCGGCCAGTAGCCCTCCGGAGGAGCGACCGCTCCCAGGGCAGCTCCCACGATGGGCTCCGCCACGAATGCCGCGACCGAGCGTGGCCCGGCCGCATCGAGCGCCCGGTCAAGCTCGAGCGCGAGCTCGGCAGCGTCGCCCAGGGCGTTGGCGCCGGGATCGCCGGCGCGATAGGGGTAGGCGGCCGACACGTGGCGGAATCGACCGAGCCAGGCTTCATACGGACGCCGGAGCTGACGGCGGCCGGATAGATCCAGCGCCCCGAGGGTGTTCCCGTGGTAGCTCCCCCACCGCGCGAACACCGTCCAGCGGTCCGTTTCACCGCGGGCAAGGTGGTACGCCCTGGCCAGCTTCAGCGCGGTCTCGATCGCCTCGGAGCCGCCCGACACCGGGTAGATGGCCGGCTGATCCACGGGCAGGATGGCGCCCACCTCGGCGGCGTACGCCTCGAGCGGTTCACTCGTGAAGGCGCTGCCGTGCGCGTAGGCGAGTCGACTCGCCTGATCCGCCATCGCGGCCGCGATCTCGCCCCGGCCATGACCCACGTTGACGACGACCGCGCCGCCGGCTGCGTCCAGATAGGCTCGTCCACCCGAGTCCCAGATGGTGGCGCTCTCGGCCCGTACGGCGACTGGCGGATCAACGTCCATGGAGCGGCGGAACACGCGGCCGGCAGGACGAGGCTGATCGGTCGGTGTGGTCATCGGTCGGGATTCTACGTCGCTGGCCCGAGCGACGACGCTCTCGCTCGCACGCCGTGCGCGCTGATCGCCGCCGACGGAAATGGAAGATGGCGTGCCACGGTCACCCTGGATGAAAGCCGACAGGGTGACCGGGCACGCCCCGGGATGGCGAGCCCTCTCCGGGCC
>JAOUEG010000187.1 GCA_029858845.1 Chloroflexota bacterium
GGGCGCATCATCTTCAACCAGATCCTGCCGGATCGACTGCGCTTCCACGACAGCGTCATGAAGCGGAGCGATCTCAAGGAACTCGTCGATCGCTGCTACCGCGACCTGGGCCCGGAGGAGACGGCGCACCTCGTTGACGGCATCAAGAGCGTCGGCTTCGAGTTCGCGACCCGCGGCGGGATGACGATCGGGCTGTTCGACATCGAGATCCCGGCCGACAAGGCCGAGCGCCTTGCCGCGGCCGACGATTCCGTGGCCGAGATCGACCGCCAGTTCCAGCACGGCCTCATCACCGAGGACGAGCGCTACGAGCAGGTGGTCGGGGTCTGGCAGGAGACGACCGGCAAGATGTCGGACGAGATGATGAAGCGGCTCGATCCGACCGGTCCGGTCACGATGATGACCGCCTCCGGTGCCCGCGGCAACAAGGGCAACATCGGCCAGCTCGGCGCGATGCGTGGCCTGATGGCGGACCCGTCCGGGCGGATCATCGACGTGCCCGTGCGGAGCAATTTCCGCGAGGGCATGACGGTCCTCGAGTACTTCATCTCGACCCACGGCGCCCGCAAGGGCCTGGCGGACACCGCGTTGCGCACGGCCGACTCCGGGTACCTGACCCGGCGCTTGGTCGATGTCGCCCAGGACGTCATCACGCGCGAGGACGACTGCGGGACCGAGGAGGGGAGCTGGATCATCCGAGCGGAGTCCAGCGACGAGACGGGGGCATTCCAGCGCCGCCTCGTCGGCCGCCTGTCGGCAGCGCCGCTGCCTGATCCGCGCGTGAAGGTCAAGAAGGGCGAGGAGCCGCCGCTGCTCGTCGAGCGAAACCAGATCATCACCGAGGAGCTCGCGGCGGAGATCGACGATTCCGGGATCGATGAGGTCCTGGTTCGCTCGCCCCTTACGTGCGAGGCCCGCTACGGCGTCTGCCGATCGTGCTATGGCCGCAATCTCGCCACCGGCGACATGGTCGGATCAGGTGAGGCGGTCGGCATCATCGCGGCCCAGTCGATCGGTGAGCCCGGCACGCAGCTGACGATGAGGACGTTCCACACCGGCGGTGTCGCCGGCCTGGACATCACCGCCGGCCTGCCGCGCGTCGAGGAGCTGTTCGAGGCCCGCATCCCCAAGGGCAAGGCCGAGATCAGCCACATCGACGGGATCGTGGAGATCATCCGCGGAGACGGCACGACCAAGGTCAAGGTCGTGTCCACGGAGGTCTACGACACCTCGCTGGCGCTGCCGGCCGGGGCGGAGGTCCTCGCGGCCCCCGGCGACCTCGTCGAGGCCGGTCAGGTCCTGGCCCGCTTCGAGGAGGACGGCACGAGCACGGATGTCTCCGCTCCGGTCAAGGGCTTCCTCGTCTCGGAGGCGAGCGGCCTCGCCGTTCGTGCCGAGGACGTCGTCGAGCGCGAGTACCTGATCCCGCACAACGCGAAGTTGCTGGTGGAATCCGGCCAGGAGATCAGGGCTGGCGACGCCATCACCGATGGCCCGATCAACCCGCAGGAGTATCTCGACACCCGTGGCAAGGATGCCGTCCAGCGGTACCTCGTCAAGGAGGTCCAGAAGGTCTACAAGAGCCAGGGCGTCACGATCAACGACAAGCACATCGAGATCATCGTTCGCCAGATGCTGCGCAAGGTTCGCATCGATCAGCCGGGCGACGTCGATCTGCTGCCGACCGAACTCGTGGACCGACTGGAGTTCGAAGAGGCGAACAACCGTGTCCTGTCCGAGGGCGGGGAACCGGCGACCGCCCAGACCGTTCTCCTGGGCGTGACCAAGGCATCGCTCAACACGTCCTCGTTCCTCGCGGCCGCCTCCTTCCAGGAGACGACCCGGGTGCTGACCGAAGCCGCCATCAACGGCGCCAAGGACCACCTGATCGGGCTGAAGGAGAACGTCATCATCGGCAAGCTCATCCCGGCCGGTTCCGGGGCGCCTGCCAATGTCGCAGCCCGCAAGGCGCGCGAGCGCCAGGCCGCACTCGAAGCCCTCGCCGGCGAAGCCCTCGAAAGTCTCGGCGAGGCCGAGTACAACCCCTTCCTGGAGGAAGGCGAGGGCCGGAGCCCCAACGAGGAAGCCGCGGGCCTCGCGCTCGCTGCGACCATCGCCGGCGGTGGCGACGAGGACGACACCGATGGTGCGAATCCGTTCAAGGCAGAAGCCGATGCTGCCCCAGTCGAGGACGATGCCGAGAACCCGTTCCTCGAGGACGGTGGCGGAGCAGTACCGGAGGACGAAGCCAAGGTCTAGCTGCCGCGCCGCCTCGGCCCGGCCGGAGCCTCGTCGGTGCGTTTGACACGCCCGAAGAGGCTCCGATACACTCCGCCTTCGTGGCCTCGGGAGGGGTCCGCCTTCGGCCCGTGCGCCGAACGCGTCATCTGAACCATCCAACCATCACCGGTCCCGGCCGGTCAGCCCTGCGGGGCGACGATCGGCGACGCCGGACCGGCCCCGCGGTCGGCAACGATCGCCACCGTATCTGACAGGAACCGAAAGGAGCAGCGTCTTCGTGCCGACGATCAGCCAGCTCGTGCGACATGGCCGGCAGCGCAAGGTCCAGAAGATCAAGGCGCCCGCCATGCGCAAGAACTGGAACAGCCTGCGGCGCCGCCAGGTGTCGATCCCGGGTGCCCCCCAGAAGCGGGGGGTCTGCCTGCAGGTCCGGACGATGACGCCCAAGAAGCCGAACTCGGCCTTGCGGAAGATCGCTCGCGTGCGTCTATCCAACCAGATGGAGGTCACGGCCTATATCCCGGGGATCGGCCACAACCTCCAGGAGCACTCCGTCGTGCTCGTTCGTGGCGGCCGTGTGAAGGACCTCCCCTCGGTCAAGTACCACATCATCCGCGGCACGCTTGACGCGGCTGGCGTTCGCGACCGCAAGCAGGGCCGGAGCAAATACGGCGCCAAGAAGGCAGCCAAGTAATGCCGCGTCGTACCAGCATCCCGCGCAAATCGAAGTACGAGGCGATCCCGGCGAACCGGATGACCGCTCGCTTCTCGGCCAAGCTGATGAAGGGCGGCAAGCAGAACCTGGCGGAGCGCATCCTGCGCCAGGCCCTCGCCCGCGCCGAGGCGCAGGCAGGTCGGCCCGGCCTCGAGATCCTCGAGGCGGCGATGCGGAACGCCACCCCCATCATCGAGGTCAAGCCGCGCCGGGTCGGCGGGGCGACGTACCAGGTCCCGGTCGAGATCCGGGGCGACCGACGCATGTCGCTCGGTGTCCGCTGGCTCGTCCAGTCGGCCCGCAAGCGCAGTGGCAAGAGCATGAGCGAGAAGCTCGCGGCCGAGTTCGTCGATGCCATGAACGGCCTCGGCGCCGCGGTCAAGCGACGTGAAGACACGCACAAGATGGCCGAGGCGAACCGCGCCTTCAGCCATTTCAAGTGGTAGATCCGGGAGCGTAGGGAAACCGTGACACGACAGGTTCCGCTCGCGAAGACGCGGAACATCGGGATCATCGCGCACATCGACGCGGGCAAGACGACCGTGACCGAGCGGATCCTCTTCTACACGAAGAAGATCTACAAGATCGGCGAGGTCCATGAAGGTGCCGCGACGATGGACTGGATGCCGCAGGAGCAGGAGCGGGGGATCACGATCACCGCTGCCGCCACGACGGCGTTCTGGGGCGATCATCGCATCAACATCATCGATACGCCCGGGCACGTGGACTTCACGGTCGAGGTCGAGCGAAGCCTCCGGGTGCTGGATGGTGCCGTGGTGGTGTTCGACGGTGTCGCGGGTGTCGAGCCCCAGTCCGAGACCGTCTGGCGCCAGGCCGACCGCTACGGCGTGCCGCGCTTCTGCTTCATCAACAAGCTGGATCGCACGGGCGCCGACTTCTGGCGCGGCGTCGACTCGATCAAGGACCGTCTGGGCGCCAACGCGGTGCCGGTGCAGATCCCGATCGGTCGCGAGGACCAGTTCCAGGGCGTGATCGACCTGGTCGAGATGAAGGCGATCTACTACCGCGACGATCTCGGCAACCAGATCGACGTCGTTGACATCCCGGACGAGCTTCGGGCCGAGGCGGATAAGCACCGCCACACGCTCATCGAGGCCGTTGCCGACATGGACGACGAGCTCACCCACAAGTACCTCGAGGGCGAGGAGCTGACCGTCGCCGAGCTGAAGCGCGGCCTCCGTCTCGGCACCCTGACCACGAAGATCATCCCGGTCCTCACCGGCTCGGCGCTCCGCAACAAGGGCGTCCAGAAGATGCTTGACGCGGTCGTCGACTACCTCCCGTCGCCCCTGGACGTCCCGCCGATGATCGGCCTGGACGCGAAGTCGGGCGCGGAGGTCATCCGCACACCGGACGACAACGAACCGTTCAGTGCCCTGGCGTTCAAGATCGCGGCCGACCCCTTCGTCGGCAAACTGGCGTTCTTCCGGGTGTACTCGGGCACGCTGAAGGCCGGCTCGTACGTGCTGAACCCGACCAAGGGCAAGAAGGAGCGCATCGGGCGCATC
>JAOUEG010000188.1 GCA_029858845.1 Chloroflexota bacterium
CGGCGATCTCGTCCGCTGCGTCGACGGCTCCGCGCGACTCGATCTGGACGATCCCCACCACGCGATCGTTGACCACCCGAGCGACGTCGTCATGCGCGAGTGCGCCCATCCCGGCGCCCCGGGTCCGCAGCGCGATCCCCCGCTGACCGGCGGGCGGATAGCGCAGGTACGAGACGGCCTCCCGGGCCTGGGCCGCCGACTGGATCTGCGGCAGCATGATCCCCGCCGCCCCGAGGTCCAGGGCGCGCCCCACGCGGAGCCGCTCAGCGGACTGCGGCCGGACGATCGGCGCCATGGGGGTGTTGCCGACCGCATAGAGCAGGGCGAGGAGATCCGACTCGGTCGCCGCCCCGTGCTCCAGGTCGAGCACCGTCCAATCGAATCCGGCACGACCGCTGAGTTCGGCCGCGAGCGGGGATGCCAGGTCGGAGAAGACGCCGATGAGGGTCTCGCCGGCGTGGATGCGCGTTCGAAGGTCCGTCATGGCGTGATGATGCACGGTCGCGCCACTCGGTGGCGGCCCAGCGCGTCGATCATCGACACCTGACCTGGCCGACTACTGCCCGACCGAAGGCAGCCAGCGGAGGGCTGGCTGCGGAGGGCTGGCTGCCGACGCCAGCCCGACCGGCACGATCCCCGGGCGGACGGCCTGGTCGTTACGACCAGGGTTCGCGAGGAGAGCGACGGTGCAGGGACGTCGGCATGTCGTCAGCGTGGCGCGCACGATCGCGGTTGGCGAGGGGTCCTCTGGTCCCGCCCGGCCCCGACCGAGGTCCGGTTCCCGCGCGCACCGGCCGACTGGCCTCCGCGCCGATGCAGGGAGGCCACGACTCAGTCCGGGAACGCCTCCGGTCCGCGATCCGCGAGTTCGCGGGCCTCGCCGGCGGCGTCCTCGGCCGGCAGCCACGAATACGGATAGCGGTCGTCCTCCAGGGCGGCCGCCTCCTTCGTGATCAGGAGCGGGTTGAACGTGTCCACCATCACCGCCAGCTCCTCGGTCGCCTCCCTGCCGATGGACGCCTCGACCGTGCCCGGGTGGGGACCGTGCGGGATGCCGGCCGGGTGGAGGGTGAACGATGAGATCCCCACGCCGCGCCGGCTCATGAAGTTGCCGGCCACGTAGTAGATGACCTCGTCACTGTTGATGTTGCTGTGGTTGTAGGGCGCGGGGATGGCGAGCGGGTGATAGTCGAACTTGCGCGGCACGAATGAGCACACCACGAAGTTGCGGGCAGCGAACGTCTGGTGCACCGGCGGCGGCTGATGGATCCGCCCGGTGATGGGCTCGAAGTCCGCGATGTTGAATGCGTACGGCCAGAGATAGCCGTCCCAGCCGACGACGTCGAACGGATGGGTGGCGTAGTGGTATGCGGTGAGGCGCGAGCGCATCTTCACGTGGACCCGGAACGGCCCCTCGTCCGTTCGGGGCGGAACCTCGTCCGGAACACGGATGTCGCGCTGGCAGAACGGCGCATGCTCCAGTAGCTGGCCGTAGTCATTGCGGTAGCGCTTGGGCGGCTCGATCTCGGACGGGCATTCGAGGTAGAGCATCCGCTGGCTCGAACCCTCGTCCGGGACGAGGCGCCAGGTCGTTCCGATCGGCAGCACGAGGTAATCGCCGGGCCCGTAGCGCAGCGGGCCGAAGACCGTGTCCAGGAGGCCGGAGCCCTCGTGCACGTACAGCATCTCGTCCGCCTCGCCGTTGCGGTAGAAGACGTGTTCCGGCATGGGATCCACCGGCCGGACGACGCCGAGGACGACGTCCTTGTTGAAGAACATCGGGATCCGGCCGGTCACGGCGTCACCGGCGGGCTCGATCCCGGCGGCATCGATCAGTCGATGGTGGTGGTAGCCGTCATCGGCCTCCTCCAGCACCAGGTCGGCGACCGGCTCGACCCGGTGGGTGCGGGTGGGGGGAACGACGTGATACAGCAGCGAGCTTCGACCGGTGAAGCCCTCGACGCCGAACAGCTCCTCCGCATACAGCGAGCCATCGGGCGCGCGGTGCTGGGTGTGGCGCTTGGGCGGGATGCTGCCGTGGGCGACGTAGAACACGAGCGACTGGCCTCCTCACGCTGAGGGGGCCAGTCTAGACCGGTGACGAGCCGCGATCCCGTCGGGCGCGAGACCGGCGTCATCGGCCTCGTTCGCGTTCAGCTCGGCCGTGTCACGACCGGATTGCGTAGCACCCCGAGCCGCTCCACCGAGAGCTCGACGACGTCGCCGGGAAGGAGGTAGCGGCCCAGGGTGGCGTCGCGCACCTCCAGCAGGCAGCCCGTCCCCACGGTTCCGGATCCCAGGAGGTCTCCCGGACGCAGGTGAACGTCCGCCGACGCGCGCGCCGCGAGACCCGCGAACCCGTGGACGGCATCCGACCAGCGGCCGCGAGAGATCTCCGCACCATTGACATGGGCGGTCATCTCCAGGTCGAACGCACGCCCGGAGCGACGATCCTCCAGCTCATCGGGCGTGACCAGCCATGGTCCGAACGCGCTCGCGAAATCCTTGCCCTTGGCGGGGCCGAGCCGGAGCTGCGTTTCCTCGCGCTGCAGGTCCCGGGCCGACCAGTCGTTGAAGATCATGTACCCGCCGATCACAGCCTCGCCATCGTCCGCCGACAGGTCCATCGCGGGAGTGTCGATCAGGGCCGCGACCTCCAGCTCGAAATCCAGCTCCGTTGACCCGCGCGGCGCCCAGACCGGGTCTCCTGGCCCACGCACCTCGGCCACGTTGGAGAAGTAGAAGACCGGGAGCTCATACCAGATCGGCGGCACCTCGCCGCCGCGTCGCTCCCACACCGTCCGGACATGTCGCTCGAAGCCGTACCCGTCGCGGATCGAGGGTGGACGCAGGACCGGCGATCCGAAGCTGAGGTCCTCCGTCGCCAATACGGCGTCGTCGTCCTCGTCGCGCGGAGCGAACGCCTCGACGAGCTCGGCCAGGACCGCGACCCGCAACCCACGGCCCATGTGATCGTCCAGCGTCGTGATCGGCTGGCGGAAGAGCGCGGCGTCATGCGCCAGCGCCGGCCTCGCGGCGATCGCGCGGCGGCGGGCGACCTCGAGGTCGAGCCAGGCCGCGGGCCGTTCCATGTCGGCGGCGCCCGGTCCCAATGCCGCAGCGACACGCCACGGCGCTCCGGCCGGCGCGGACAGCTCGCGGATATGGGCGAGCCTCAAGAGCGTAGGTCCGAGAGGTTCAGAACGGCTTCATCTCCATGAGCCAGACGAGGACGATGATCCCGGCGATGCCGATCGTGGCCACCAGCTCCGGCTTCAGCCGCGCCTGGGCCGCGGCGAGCTGCTCGTCGGTCGCGGGAGGAGCCGGCGGATCCCCGGCCGTCGGATCCTTGCCGCGTGGGCCCAGGGCCTCACGGACCCCGTTCATGGGACCGGCGGCCATCGGCGTCATCGCAACGAACACGAGCACCGTCACGACGATCGCGGCCCACGGCCACAGTCGCTCGAAGTGACCGCCCATCACTGCGGCGATGATGCCGAGGAGGACCGCGATGAGGAGACCGATCCCTGCCGTCCAGACGGCCGCTGAGGAAAGGTCCAGCACCGCGGCAAGGCGCGCGCGGTCGGTCTCGGATCGGGCTCGGAACATCGCGAACGCCGACACCCCGTGCGCACCGAGCGCCAGGATGATCAGGACGACGTGTCCCAGCACGACCCACGGGTAGAGTTCCATCGGCTGCCCTCCTCCGACGCTCCGGGGATGCTACCAAGTCGCCGATCGGGAGGGAACACTTCTGACCGCTCTTCGTGAGCTGGGCCCAGGGGCCCGTTCGCGGGATCCGCCACGCATGCCAAGAGGCGGTCGCGACGGCACCGTCGGACATACGCGGAGCTCGGCCGGGTCCTCCCGGGGCTGGGAACGTCCGCGACCGTGAAGGCCGGCGTGTTCACCGTCCGGACCGGGTTCAGGCGCGGATATTCGAGGGCCTGCTCGCATTGCCCTGGATCCTCGGCGATCGAACCCCGGTCATGCTCGTGCTCGAGGACCTGCACCGGGCGGACAGCTCAACCAGAGACATGGTCTCGTTCTCGGCTCTTCGCGCGCCGAGAGGCCGCGGTGGCGACGCGCCCGGGCCTGGTGGACTGGGCGAGCCGCCGGGCTCCAACGCCCACATGCCTGGCGACCAGCCGCCCGGGATGCAAGGTCCTCCCGGTGATCTCCCTCAGAGGTTGCCGCGCTTCGCCTGCTCTCGCTCGATCGCCTCGAAGAGCGCCTTGAAGTTCCCGACGCCAAAGCCGCGGGAGCCGTGCCGCTCGATGATCTCGAAGAAGAAGGTCGGCCGATCCTGGACGGGACGCGTGAAGATCTGCAGGAGATAGCCCTCCTCATCACGGTCGGCCTCGATCCCGAGGTCTTCCAAAACGTCGATGGGCACGCCGACATCTCCGACACGATCCGCAAGCGTCGCGTAGTACTCGTGTGGCA
>JAOUEG010000189.1 GCA_029858845.1 Chloroflexota bacterium
TCGCTACCGGCTGGACGAGCTGCCCGGCGCCGAGGACCTCTCGGCCACGGACATGCGCGACGAGGGCATCGTGGAGCGCCTCGGGCTTCGCTGCCCGAACGACGGCGGGCCGCTCTCGGCGCCGCGCCGCTTCAACCTCATGTTCAAGACCTTCATGGGTCCGGTCGAGGAGGACGCCTCGGTCGTCTACCTTCGGCCGGAGACGGCCCAGGGGAGCTACGTCAACTTCAAGAACGTCCAGCAGAGTGCGCGCAAGAAGTTGCCATTCGGGATCGCCCAGATCGGCAAATCCTTCCGAAATGAGATCAGCCCCGGGAACTTCGTCTTCCGCATGCGCGAATTCGAGCAGATGGAGATGCAGTACTTCGTCCGGCCCGAGGCGGATGCCGCAGCCGCCTTCGAGGAGTGGCTGCCCATGCGCCGGGCATGGTACGAGCGGTACGGCGTCGAGCCATCCCGACTTCGCCTGCGTCAGCACGCTCCGGACGAACTGGCCCACTACGCCAAGAAGGCGATCGACGTGGAGTATCGCTTCCCGTTCGGCTGGAAGGAGCTCGAGGGCGTCCACAACCGCGGCGACTTCGACCTGTCGCGCCACAGCGAGGCGTCCGGAGAGAACCTCGAGTACTACGACCAGGCCACCAACGAGCACGTCATCCCGTGGATCGTCGAGACGGCCGCCGGCGCGGACCGGGCCGCCTTCACCTTCCTGATCGACGCCTACCGCGAGGAGGAGGTCCGTGGCGAGACGCGCGTCTCGCTGGCCCTTCACCCTGACCTGGCGCCATACAAGGTCGCGGTCCTGCCGCTGCTCAAGAAGCGCCCCGAGATCGTGGAGCTGTGCCACCGCATCAAATCCGATCTCCAACGCCACACGATGGCCGTCTACGACGACACGGCGGCCATAGGCAAGCTCTATCGACGCCAGGACGAGATCGGGACGCCGTGGTGCATCACGGTGGACGTCGAGTCACTCGACGACGGGGCGGCCACCGTCCGGGATCGCGATTCGATGGCCCAGGAGCGGATCCCGGTGGAGGGGATCACGAGGCTGATCCTCGACCGGCTCGACGCCGCGCGCCAGGGCTGAGGTGGCTCGCTGAGTCGACCCCCGGGGAGCGACGCTCAGGCCGTTGGCGCTTCGGTCGACACCGGTTCGGCTGCCTCGGCGGCCGAACCGGTCGTCAGATAGCGGTCGATGGCCCCGGCCGCTCGCTTGCCGTCGCCCATGGCCAGGATGACCGTGGCCGAACCGCGCACGATGTCGCCGCCGGCGAAGACGCCGGGCAGGCTGGTCATGCCGTGCTCATCGGACACGATGTAGCCCCACTCGTTGACGGCCAGATCCGGCGCGGTGGCACGAAGCAGCGGGTTGGACCGCGTCCCGATGGCGACCACGACCATGTCGCACGCGATGACGAACTCGGAACCGGGGATCGGCTCCGGACGACGTCGCCCCGACGCATCCGGCTCGCCCAGTTCCATCCGCTGGCAGCGAAGGCCCGTGACCCAGTGCTGCTCGTCCCCGACGACCTCGATGGGGGCCACCTGGAATTCGAAGCGGATCCCTTCCTGCTCAGCGTGGTGGACTTCCTCGGCTCGGGCCGGCAGCTCGTCGTGTCCACGTCGATAGACGATGACCGCGTCGGATGCGCCGAGGCGCCGCGCCGTCCGGACGGCATCCATCGCGACGTTGCCGCCACCGACCACGACCACCCGCTGCCCGTGCAGCACGGGCGTGTCGCTGTCCTCGCCCCACGCGCCCATCAGGTTCACGCGCGTCAGGTACTCGTTGGCCGAGTAGACACCCTTGAGGTTCTCGCCGGGTACGTCCATGAACACCGGCAGGCCGGCGCCGACCGCGAGGAACACGGCGTCGAAGCGCTGGCGGAGCTCGTCGAGCGTATATGTCTTGCCGATGATCGCGTTCGTCTCGATCTTGACCCCGAGCTCGACCAGTCGATCGACCTCCTTCTCGACGATGTCGTTCGGCAGGCGGAACTGCGGGATCCCATAGATCAGGACGCCGCCCGCCGCATGGAACGCCTCGAAGATGGTGACGTCGTAGCCACGCTTCGCGAGCTCGCCGGCCGCGGTCAGCCCGGCAGGGCCGGATCCGACGATGGCGACCGAGCGATTCCGGGCGATCGGCAGGGCACGCGTCAGCGCCTCCGGATGCGCCTGGGCCCAGTCGGCCACGTAGCGCTCGAGCGATCCGATCCCGACGCTTGTGCCCTTCTTCGCCCGGAGGCACAGGCCCTCGCATTGCGTCTCCTGCGGGCAGACACGACCGGTCACGCAGGGCAGCGCGTTGTCCCCGAGGAGCGAATCGGCCGCACCGGCCATGTCGCCGCGTCGCAGGTGGTCGATGAACTTGGGGATGTTGACGCGGACCGGGCAGCCGTCGATGCACTTCGGGTTCTTGCACTGGAGGCAGCGCTCGGCCTCCAAGACGGCCATGTGCTCCGTCAGGCCGAGATTGACCTCTTCGAACGAATGGGAGCGGACCTCCGCGTCCTCCTCTGGCATCGCGACGCGGTCGATCGTCATCCGCTGGCGAGGGTCGAGCTCGACCTGCTCGCCGGCGAGGATCCGCCGGACGATGTCCTGCGGCGTGGGCGGGGTCTCCTCGCGGTCGCTCATCGAGTCGGCTCCACCGTGGCCTTGTCCACCGTGGCCTTGTCCGCCTTGACGGCGAGCGCCGGGATCTTGCAGGCCTCGGCCTTGGCCAGGGCTGCCTGCTCGAACGAGCGGTACGTCGTCAGTCGGTCGGCCAGCTCGGCGAAGTCGACCTGGTGACCGTCGAACTCGGGACCGTCCACGCAGGCGTAGTGCGTCTTGCCGCCGACCGTCACGCGACAGCCGCCGCACATCCCGGTCCCGTCCACCATGATCGCGTTGAGGGAGACCGTGGTGGGCACCGCGAAGCCGCGGGTGAGCTCGCTCACGGCCTTCATCATCGGCACCGGTCCCACGGCATAGACGGCGTCGACGTCGCCGGCGGCGAGGACGTCCTCGAGAGCCTGGGTCACGAATCCGGGGCGACCGTAGCTCCCGTCGTCCGTGCAGGCGATGACGTCGCTCGACGCCGCCAGCTCCGGCTCGAGGATGACCCACTCGCGTGAGCGTCCGCCGATGATGCTGGTGACCCGAACGCCACGCCGGGCGAGTTCCTGGGCGATCGGCAGGATGACGGCCGTCCCGACGCCGCCGCCAACGCATACCGCGTGCCCGGTCTCGATGAGTTCGGTCGCGCTACCCAGCGGGCCCGCCACGTCCGTGATGGCCTCACCGGGCCGCAGCGCCACGAGGTCCGTCGTGCTCTTGCCAACGGACTGGATGATCAGGGTGATCGTCCCCGCCTCTGGATCCGTGTCCGCGATCGTCAGGGGGATGCGTTCGGCTCCCGGTCCGAGCCGGACGATGACGAACTGACCCGGTTGACGGATCTGGGCGATCCGGGGCGCCTCGACGACCAGACGGGTGACGTTCGGCGAGAGCTGTTCGGTAGCGGCGATCGGGTACATGCACAATCCACGTTCTATCGGCGGTCACGGTCGACCGTGCCTCGATCGTATGGTGACGCACGAGTAAACCCTACCCGCCAAGGGGCCCATTTACCCCGGGCCGGATGTCACGTGCCGCCCCGAGCCGGCAGCCATCGGCCCTACGGCGTGCCGGACTTGCCCTTCGGCCAGTAGAGCTCCTTCTTGACGTGGAACTCCGGGAAGCCCGCGTCCATCAGGACGGTCTCCGTATTGATGATCATCTCGGGATTACCGCAGATGTAGACGACGGTCCGGTCGGGGCGGAGGTGGAGGTCGTGGCAGACGGCCTTGACCACGTGCTCCACCCGGCCGGTCCGGCCCTCCCAGCCGGTATTGCGCGGATCGGCCGGCCGGCTGACCGTCGGGACGTAGGTCAGGGGGTAGACCTCGCCGGCCTGGAGGCCCTCCAGCTCTTCGCGGTAGCCGAGCTCGTCCGCGAACGATGCCCCGTGCAACACGACGGTCTTGCGCGGCTTCCCGATCGCCATCGTGTGGCGGATCATCGAGATGAACGGGGCCAGCCCCGTTCCCGTGGAAACGAACAGGTGGGTCCGGGAGTCCTCGGGTTCCAGCAGGAACTTGCCCTTGGGCCCGATCATCCGCATCCGCTGACCGATCGGCAGCCGCCACAGCAGGGTCGTGAACCGGATGACCGGGACGAGGCGCACGTACAGCTCGTATCCGTCTTCGCCGGCTTCCTCCGGCGCCGATGCGACCGAGTAGGGTCGCTGCCAGAGCTTGCCGTCCGCGAAGACGCCGATCGTCATGTACTGCCCGGGCTCGAACGGGGTCGGCTCACCGTCGAATCTGACCCAGATGCGGGCCAGGTCGTGGCCGAGGTCCTCGCGTCGGACCAGGCGGGCGTTGTAGCGATCGTCCTCGGGTTCGATGACGCG
>JAOUEG010000190.1 GCA_029858845.1 Chloroflexota bacterium
GCAGCCGAGGATCACGTCTTCCACGTGGACCGGATCCAGCCCGGCCCGCTGCACGACGGCGCGCAGCACGAGCGCGGCGAGATCGTCGGGTCGGACCGTGGCCAGCGCGCCGCCGTAGCGGCCGATAGGGGTGCGGACGGCCTCGACGATCCAGGCCTCGCGAAGGGGTCGATGCCCGTCCCTGGTCATGACGTCGCGGCTCTTGCGCTCGGCTCGACGCCGACTCGACGGCCCAGCTCGCCGGCCAGGACGATCAGGGCGACCGGGATGACGAGGGCGCCCACGAGTGTGAAGACGATCGTGTCGCCGCCGATGGGCACGGCGATGACGATGGCCGCCGCGATGTTGCGTTGGGCCGTGGCCAGCGCCATGACCGTCCGATCGCCGCCCGGGCGCCCGAAGCCGGCCAGCCAGCCGGATGCCAGGGCGGCCACGAGCACGACGGCCGCGGCGAGGAAGATCGAGGTGCCGATCGCGCCGAGGATGTCGCGCCACGCGGCCAACAGCGAAGCGCCGATCCCGAGCAGGAGCGCGACACTCGAGGCCTGCCCCGTCCGGCCCACCCAGTCATCGGCAAGACCCGGGTAGCGAGCACGGAGGAAGAGCCCGACACCGAGCGGGATCAGCATCAGCACCACGAGGGACTGGGCGATCTCGAACGGATCCACCGACGCCCCCTCCACGGCGAGGGGCACCACGATCGGCGCATACACGATCGTGATGACCATCAGCAGCACCATGGAGCCCACGGCCAGCCCGGGATCCCCCTTCGCCAGCTGGGCCAGCTTCGGCAGGAACGGAGCGCCGGCCACGCAGCCGATGAGCACGATCGCGGTCGCAGCATCCGGCTCCATCGGCAGGATCCGGGTGGTCGCGATGGCGACGAGCGGTACGACCACGAAGTTGGCCACCAGGATCCCGGCAAGGAATCGAACGTCGCGCAGAGGGGCCATGATGCGGTCGATCGTCAGACCGAGCCCCATCGCCGCCATCCCGGCCACGATGAACACGAACATCCCCACGGTGGTGATGGCCTGCAGGATCTCGCTCAGCATCCCAACCTCCCTGCCAGCGTTCGGGCGGTTGCCCGTCCTGTCCGCGACGCTCCCGCAAGGCTAACGGTCCGTCAGCTGGCCTGTCAGGACATCGGGGAGCCGGTCGTGGCGGGTCGGCCGGTGCCGAGACGAAGGGCCAGCTCGATGGCGTCCATCGTGGCGATGCCCTCGCCGGCGGCGCGCCTCGCCTCGGCGGCCACCGCCTGTTCGATCCGACCGGCGATGTCGGCCCGACGCGGCTGACCCTCCGCGCCGGCGAAATCGGCCTCGACGGGGCCACGGCGATCGCCGTCATGGCGGTAGAACCCTCGACCGGCCTTGCGGCCGAGCCGCCCCGCGGCCACGAGTTGCTCCTGGATCGGCGACGGCCGCAGGCGGTCCGGCCGGCCGAGCGCCTCCCATACGCCGCGCGCGGCGGCGAGATTGACGTCCAGCCCGACCAGGTCCATCAGCTCGAACGGGCCCATCGGATAGCCGCGGTCGCGCATCGCGGCGTCGATCTCGACCACCGAGGCCTCGCCTGCCTCGAGCATGCGCAGGGCTTCGATGGTGAACGGCCGATTGACCCGATTGACGATGAACCCGGGGCTGTCCGCGCAGCGGACCGTCGTCTTGCCCCAGGTCGCCATCCGTGCCTCGGCCGACCCGACGACGGCCGGCGCGGTCGCCTCGGTGACCGCGACCTCCACCAATGACATCCGAGGAACCGGGTTGAAGAAGTGCAGTCCCAGGACGCGCTCCCTGTGGATCGCGGCCTCCGAGATCGCCGTCACGGACAGTGCGCTCGTGTTCGTGGCGAGGACCGCATCGACCGGTGCCGACGCATCGAGCACGCGGAAGATGGACCGCTTGATCCCAAGCTCCTCCAGCGCGGCCTCGATCACGAGCGACGATCCCTCCGCCACCTCCCGGAGCGCGTCCGTGGTGCGCAGGCGGTCGAGGCACTCGGCCACCAGCACGTCCGCATGCTGGTCGGAGGATCCGGACCTGGTCGCCCACCGCAGGAGCCCGGACCGGACGCGGTCGCGCGCGCGCCCGAGCGCGCGCCCATCGACGTCGTGGAGGACGACCGTTTCGCCGGCCTCCAGGGCGACCTGCGCGATCCCGGTCCCCATCGTCCCGGCGCCGACGATCCCGATGGTCGTCACACCGGCTTCATCGCCTCGAATGGCTGGCGACACTCGCGGCAGTAGAACAGCGAGCGACACTGGGTGGGCCCGAAGGCGCTGTCCATCACCACCCGGGCCGAGGCGCAGTACGGGCAGCGGACGTCGTCCGGGTCGGCCGGTGGCGCGATGCCTGCCGCGAGCAGGGCAGCGCGCCCGGCGGCCGAGATGCGCTCGGAGGTCCACGGGGTCTCGAACGACGTCGTCACCGTGACCGGCCGACCGAAGTCGGTCAGTCCCTCCACGACCGCATCGCGGATCAGTTCGAGCGCGGGGCACCCGATGAAGGTGGGCAGGATGGTCACCCGGATCGCCCCAGGATCGACCTCGACCCGGTGCACCATCCCGAGGTCGCCGATCGTGACCACGGGCAACTCAGGGTCGGGGATGGCCTCCACGGCGGTCCGGATGCGCCCGGCATCCGGCGCACCGCCACCCAGGCCCGAACGCGCTCGGGCGATCTCCAGGTGGGTCCGCCCCTCGCTCACCAGAGCGCTCCCGGGTCGCTCCGCCGGACCGCGGTGAACTCGCCGTGAAGCCAGTCGAACGCCTCGCCGTGCTTCGTACGTCCCTCGTGCGGATCGCGCACGGGTGGCGGCTGCGGTAGCTCGAGCCTCTCCAGGGTGGGCTCGATCGCCGCGCGCCAACGGGCCTCGAGCTCGGTCATCCGCGCCGCGAGGATCCCTGATTCGACGAGTCCCGGCTCGTCGGGGATCGGCGCGAAGACCGTCCCGGCATCCGGGCCGAGCGCCGTCAGGGCGGCGATCAGCCGCTCCCGCGGCTCGCCCCCCACGTGAGCGAGCCGATCCAGCCAGGCCGCGACGTGCAGGCCGTGGTAGCGCTCCTCACGCTGTATCTTGCCGACGAGATCGGCCAGCGCAGCCCAGGAGCCGCCGGCGAGGGCCTCGAGCCGGACGGCATCGGACGTCTCGTAGAGGTAGCGACGGGCGATGGCCATGGCCCAGTCGCCCCGCGCGTGGTCCAGCAGCCGGGCATGCCGATAGGCGGGCGGTTCCCGATCGTAGGCGAGCACGTCGCGATCACCGCCGGTGAGCTCGGCCAGCAGGTCATACAGCGCTGCCGCGTGGCCGAGTTCATCCTGCGCCAGCGAGCTCATCGCCACGTCTTCCTCGAGGAGCGGTGCGATCCCCGTCCACTCGGAGTCGGAGAAGCCGATGACGAACTCGTCGTCCGCCATGGACAGCAGCAGGTCCGGCAACCCGGCGACGGCCGGGGTGACCGGGACCGCGTTCGGCGGGGTCATGTCGGGGTCACCTTTCGCGCCGCTCGGGGCTTCGGCTTGGCCTGCCCGGCTGCCTCCCGGGCCGCGGCGAGCTTCTCGCGCATGACGTAGCCGCCCGGCTTCTTGAACGACCGATCGAGCGGGGGCTGGAGCAGATCCGGATCGTCAAGGTCCAGGATGTCGGCACGCCGCACGACCCACAGCCGCACGCTCTCCTGCCTCCGCCCGTAGAGCTCGCGGGCGTAGTGCATCGCCAACTCGGGATCGGGGGCGAGAACGCTGCCGCCGTGGCGCATCGGGTCGCCCGGCTTCTCCTGGCGGAAGACCTCCCACGGCTCCAGGGTGTCGCTGCCGCGGGTCATGCGGCTTGCGGCGCCGCCAGGATGGTCTCGCGAACCCACGCGGTCTCGGCACGGGCTGAGCGTCGGAAGGCCAGTCTCTCCTCGGACATCGGGCCGTGATTGGTCACGACCCGGCGGAGCTCGTCCCAGTCCGGCTCCGTGTAGATCCAGGTGCCGGCATCGTCATCGAAGCGCAGGACCGGGTCGGGGATGGTCAGTCCGAGCTCGCGGATGCGCGGGACGTAGATCGTCAGGAACTCCTGGCGGAGCTCTTCCGAGGACTTGGCCTTGATTCGCCAGCGGAGGTCCAGATCCCGCTCGCGCGGTGTGCGCGGACCGTGCATCTGCATCAGTGGGCCCCACCAACGATCGAGCGCCTCCTGGATCTGGTCGCGCTGGTTAGTCGTGCCGGTCGCCATCGTCACCACGATGTCGCGGCCGTGCATGATGTGGACCGACTCCTCCCAGCAGATCTTGCGCATCGTCCGAGCGTATGGCGCGTAGCTGCTGTCGCGCAGGGCCTGCTGGGCGACGATCGCGGCCGCGTCCACCAGCCAGGCGATGATGCCGACGTCCGCCCATGAGCGCGTCGGGTAGTGGAACACGTTGTGGAACTTGGTCCGACCGGCAGGAGG
>JAOUEG010000191.1 GCA_029858845.1 Chloroflexota bacterium
GCTCCGCCTCCAGAAGGCGACCGGGACGCGGCTCCACCTGCTGCACACCCAGACCGAGGGGGTCGTCCAGCAGCTGCGTGCGGCCAAGGACGCCGGGCAGGACGTGTCGGCCGAGTTGAACCCCTGGGCCCTGTTCCTCGGCAACGACTGGGCCAACATCGAGCGACTCGGCTCGTACGCCCTGTCGTACTGGGTGCCGGAGAAGAACACCGGACCACTCTGGGCAGCGCTGCGTGACGGCACGATCGACCTCATCTCGACCGATCACGCGCCGCACACGCGCGAGGAGAAGGAGCCTGGGTGGACGGATGGCTGGAAGGCCCACACGGGCACGCCGTCGACCCAGTTCTACGTTCCTCTCTTCCTCGACGCCGCCGTCCGCGGACTGATCAGCCTGGAGCGTGTCGTCGAGCTCATCGCGACGGCTCCGGCTCGGACCTTCCGGCTGGCGGACAAGGGACGACTCGAAGTCGGGACCGATGCCGACATCGCGATCGTCGACCTCGAGCGTTCGTTCGAGATCCGCGACGAGGACGTCATCGGCAAGATCGACTGGACCCCGTATGCGGGGGTGGCGGTCCGGGGCGTGGTCGAGACGACCATCGTGCGGGGCCGCGAGGTGTACCGGGATGGCGCGGTCGTCGGCGAGCCCGGTTGGGGTCGCCAGGCGCGGCCCGCTTGACGACCGAAGACGAAGGGAGACATTCGATGGCCATGCGTTTCGGGCTACTCGTCCCGCATTTCGGGGTCGAGGCGGATCAAGACCTGCTCATCGAGGGGGCCCGCCTGGCGGACCGCCTCGGATTCGACTCGCTCTGGGTGCGGGACCACCTGGTCTTCCACCCGCACGGGATGGAGGGCA
The DNA here is from genome assembly GCA_029858845.1 of Chloroflexota bacterium. GTDB lineage: Bacteria > Chloroflexota > Limnocylindria > Limnocylindrales > CSP1-4 > SPCO01. The sequence goes on from JAOUEG010000191.1 coordinate 863, forward strand.
CGGACCGGACCTTCATCGAGCCGTTCGTCACGCTCACCTACCTCGCCGGGGTCACCGAGCGGATCGGCCTTGGGGCCGCAACGATCATCCCGTTCCGCCACCCGATCAACATGGCCTACAGCGTCGCTTCCATGTCGTGGATGACGCGCCGACGGTTCGACCTCGGCATCGGTGCCGGGAATTTCCAGCACGAGTTCGACGTCATCGGCCAGGGCGACCTGAAGCGCCCCGACCTGATGAAGGAGCAGACGCTGATCGCCAAGAAGCTGTGGACCGGCGAGTCCGTCGAATGGCACAGCGACCAGTACGACTTCGACGACGTCGACCTCAAGCCGCAGCCGGTCTACCCGGTGCCCGTCTGGTGGGGCGGGGCGACGCCCGCGTCCGCCCGCCTGGCCGTTGACTTCTGCGACGGATGGCTGCCCGGCCGCATCACGTTCCCGACATATGAGGCCCGTGTCGCCAAGATCCGGGAGATGACCGCCGAGCAGGGCAAGCCCATGATCATGGCCGGAGCGGTTCCCGTCACGAGCATCGACTCGTCCTTCGAGGCTGCCACCAGCCGGATGAATGTCCCCGGCCTGATCAAGAACGCCAACGCCCAGAAGTTCTGGCTCAAGCCCGAAGGGGGCGAATTCACCAGGATCGAGGAACTCGATGGCTCCATCCTGGCGGGTTCCCCGGACGACATCGTCCGTGGCGTCCAGCGCTATCAGGAGATCGGCTGCGACCTCCTGATCTTCGACTTCCGGATGCGATTCCCGGACTGGCTCGAGCAGATCGAGATCCTCGCCCGCGACGTCCTCCCCCGGGTCGGCGAACCGGCGCCGGTCGGAGCCTGAACGTCCCTCTTGAGCGCCGGACTTCCCCGCTGCGGCGCTCATCCATCACCGTCCCCAGCCCGAAGGGAGCCGTCCGCTGAAGACCACGACCTCCACCCAGGTCACCCACTACGAGATCCAGAAGAAGCGGCGCGAGTCCCTGCTGGAGGAGTGGCGCGGCTACCACAAGACCATCATCAAGCGCAGCGACGTCAAGCTCGTGGAGTCGCCCGCGCGTCGGACCCGTCGCGGCGTGTACGCGGGCTGGGACGGCGATCGGCCCACCAAGAACCTGGACGCGACACTGCACGAGATCAATCCCGGAGTGACCACCACCGTCCACCGGCACTCGTGGGACGCGATCATGTTCATCGAGTCGGGGTCCGGCTGGACGGAGATCGACGGCCAGCGCATCGACTGGAAGCCATGGGACACGCTCCACCTTCCGAGCTGGGCATGGCACCGGCATGGCAACCAGGGCGACAAGCCGGCCGTCTTCCACACCTGGAGCGTCCAGCCGATGCTGGAGCAGTTCGGCGTCGCCCTGCTCGAGGAAGGTGGCGACACGCCGGTCGCCGAGCTACCACCACGGCCGCAGCAGGTCGCGGCTCTGACGGGAGACGACCCCTACGCGCGCCGGACGCAGCGTCTCGCCCGCCAGTCGGAGGGGGCGGAGGCCGCCCGCCTGATCACGCGTTTCGAGGATGTCCGGGGGCTGGTGACGAAGCGGGGTGCGAGAAGCCTGTTCATGGTGGACAAGTCGATCGGCTTCCACACGGCCGGGTTGTCCGCGGTGATGCACGAGCTCGCCCCGGGGCTCTACCAATCCCGCCATCGCCATGGCGGCGAAGCCTGGCTGTACGTGATCTCGGGTAACGGCCATAGCGAGATCGACGGGGTCGATCATGCCTGGGAGGCAGGCGACCTCATCGTCGTCGACCATTGGCAGTGGCACCAGCACTTCAACGACAGCCGCGAGCGGACCGCGCGTCTCGTCCGGGTCCACAACTTCGATGCCCTGTACGACATGATGCGGATCCTGCTCGACCCACTGAACCTGTTCGAGGAACTGCCCACGCTGGACGCGCCGGACCTGACCGGCGTCGTCTGGCCCGACCACCTCGACGGACGCCCGGAGGCCTAGTCGGATGCCAGCCATCACGGTCCCGCCCGGCGTCGAGGGACTGGCCAGTCTCACGGAGCTGCCGGATGCCACCTGGCTGGACCGCTGGGACCGGATCTTCCTGCCGGTCGCCCAGAAGGATCGGCTCCTCGACTACGTCCTGTTCTCCCTGCGCCATCGCGGTCGGGTGAGCCAGGTGGGCCTGCCGATCCACGGCCTGATCGTCCTGTCCGGGCCCCCGGGAACGGGCAAGACCACGCTCGCCGGGGGCGTGGCGGACCAGGCGGCCCGAACCCTGGACGACGGCCCGCTCCTGTTCGTGGACATCGATCCCCACGTCTTCCCGAGCCAGATGCTGGGGGAGAGCCAGCGCGCCGTCGCCCGGCTCTTCGAGCGGACGCTGCCTGATCTGGCCAGCCGCGGGCGCCCGGTCGTCGTCCTCCTGGACGAGGTGGAGGCGCTCGCCGTCAGCCGCAACCGGGCCTCGCTGGAGACCAACCCGGTGGATGTCCACCGGGCCACGGACGCCGTGCTGTCCGGAGTGGACCGGGTGGCGCGAGCGTGGCCCAACGTCACGTTCATCGCCACGACGAACTACCGGGCCGGCGTCGACGCCGCCTTCCTGTCCCGGGCGGACCTGATCGAGGAGATCGCGACGCCCGGACCCGAGGCGATCCGGTCGATCCTTGCCGATACCCTGATCGAGCTGAGCGAGGGCGCCGCCCATGACGAGGCGGCTCTCTCCCGAGTCGCCGCCAGCTGCGCCGAGTTCGGCCTCGACGCCCGCCAGGTCCGCAAGCTCGTGCTGCGGGCTGTCTGCTCACGGCGCGAGCTCGCGCTCCATCCCGAGACGATCCAGGTCGCCGACGTCGCCGAGGCCCTCCGAAGCGAGCAGGAGGCCGGCGCGCTGCCGGTCCCGGCCGGCCCGTGAGCGGTGGCTCCGGCACCGCAGCCGCCTCGCCGGGGCTCGACACGCCAGGCCCGCCCGTAAAGGCGCCCCCGATCCCGCGCGATGGCTATCTGTTCGCGATCTCCATCTTCCTGCTGATCTCGGCGACGAACATCCTGACGCCACTCCTGCCCGCGATCCGCGACGAATTCGGGGTCAGCATCGCGGCCGCCGGGCTGATCGTCGGCTCATACGGACTGGCACGGCTCGCCGTGGATCTTCCCGCCGGCTGGCTCGCGGCGACGGTCGGTGAGCGGCGCCTGAGCATCATCGCCCTGGTCGTCCTCGTCGTCGCCTCGATCATCGGCATGACCGCTCCCAGCGTGGAGATCCTCATCGTCTCCCGCATCGGTTCGGGGATCGCGGTCGGCATCCTTGCCACGGTGGTCCTTGCCGGCCTCAGCTCCACGGCGAGCGCCGCGAACCGTGGCAAGGTCATGAGCCTGTTCCACGTTGCGAACAACTTCGGCATCGCGTTCTATCCCATGATCGGCGGGATCATCGGGGTCGTCATCGGTTGGCGGGCCACGTTCGTCGTGACCGGCGTGCTTGCCGGCATCGCGGCCGTGATCCTCGTGCCCCTCCTGCTTCGGACGGACTTCCGGATCGGCGCAGCGAAGGGCGGCAAGAAGGTCGACGAATCCCGGATCCTGCACGGTCGGGATCGGGCGGTGGCG
>JAOUEG010000192.1 GCA_029858845.1 Chloroflexota bacterium
GACGTCCATGCGCGAACGCGTGGAACAGGTCGGCGGGACCCTCGAGATGCATACTGCGCGTGGGGCGGGGACCCGACTCGTCGTCCGCCTCCAGTCAGAGGAGCCTCGTGTCACACCAACCGCCTCGCCTCCGCATCCTGCTCGTCGATGACCAGGCGCTCTTCCGGAAGGCGCTCGCCAGCCTGATCTCCGCCCAGTTCGACCTATCCGTCGTGGGCGAAGCGTCGGACGGCCGCGAGGCGCTCGAGCAGGTTCGCAACCTTCGTCCCGACGTCGTCGTGATGGACGTCCAGATGCCCGAGGTCGACGGGATCGGTGGCGTCAAGGCGATCCGCGGCGCCGGTCGGGACGTGCCCATCGTCATGCTGACGATCTCGGACGATGATGACGACCTGTTCGAGGCCATCCAGGCGGGCGCCAACGGCTATCTTCTCAAGAACATGCGCCCCGAACAGATCTTCGACGGCATCCGCGGCGCCGCCAAGGGTGAGGCTCCGATCGCCGGCGCTGTCGCGAGCAAGCTGCTGGAGGCGCTACGACACGGCGGCGTGGCTCCCCGTCGGGTCGCAACGGACATGACGGCGGAGGAGATGACCCTCACCCGGCGGGAGGCTGAGATCCTGCAGCTCATCGCAGCTGGGCTCTCCAACAAGGAGATCGCGTCCCGACTGACCATCACCGAGGGCACCGTCAAGAACCATGTCCACCACGCCCTCGAGAAGCTGCACCTGACGAACCGCGTCCAGGCTGCCGCCTATGCCGTCCGCCACGGCTATGGTCGGCCGATCGGAGGCGAAGGTCCGGGGCCGGAAACGGGCGGCTGACCCGAGTCCCGACAGCTCGGCGCCAGGCCTGTGCCCTGGATGGGACGCTACGCCACCATCTCACGTCGCACGCTCCCGTCGCGAGGCCGGAGTAGGCCGGACGATAGAGCCCAGGTCGAGGATTGTGCCGTCGGGCGGATGGTGCGCGACGACCGACCGGCCTAGCATCGCCGACCAGACGGCCCCTGAGCGGGTCGCGGAATGGAGATTGCGTTGGCGGCCGCACCGATCTCGGTCCTGCTCCTGTACGTCAACCCGTTGCTCGGTGAGGGGCTGGAGCGACTGCTTGCCGCCGAGCCGCGCCTGTCCGTGACCGCGCTCCATCTCGCCTGCACCGCCCCGCTCTCGACCGCCATCGAACAGGAGGCGGACGTGGTCATCTTCGAGGAGGGCGGGCCGATCGGGCTCGAGCATCTCCTCGAGCGTGCCCGCAGCCCGATCGTGATCGTGGTGAGCCTGCACACGGGTGACGTCTGGACGCTGCGTCGCGGCGACGTCCCCGCCCGCTCCGATGACGTCGTCGGCGAGATCGTCGCCACGTGCCTCGGGCGCGCCGGCTCCCCTGCGCGACGGTCGCGGTCCCGCTCGGGCCGAGGCTCGGTCGCCATCGATGTCGTGAAGGACCCGCCCGGCACGAGGATCCCGACGGCCTTCCGACCCGCGTGACTGCGGTCATGGACGGCACTGGACCCCAGCGCGACAGCGTCGCTGCCATCGGCGGACCGCCGATCAGCCGACGTCGGGCGCTGGCTGTCATCGGCGGTAGCGTCGTGACCGCTGGTGCCGCACCGCTGCTCTTTGCCGCGTGCACCCCGCCGGTACCGGTGGATGTGACCGTGGGACTGGATCCCGCGACGCTTGCCGTCGATGAGCCGAGCGTGATCGAATTCGACTTCATCCGCCCCGATGGATCGACCGGAGCTGGCTCGGCATGGCTGGTCCGCGGTTCGGATGGATCGCTCGTGGCGTACGACCCGCGCTGCCCCCACCAGGGCTGTCTGTACGACTGGGAGGACGGTGACGATCGCTTCGTCTGCGTCTGCCACGAGGCGGCCTTCGACCTGGACGGCGGCGTCCTGTTCGGCCCACCGCGCCGGCCCCTGGACCGCTTCCCGGTCGTGGTCTACGGCGCGGAGATCGTGCTCACCGTCCCGTCCGACCTGAGGGCTCCACGCACCGAGGCCTGATCGGCCGATACAGGCGTGGTGCCCCTGTGCACCGGCTACTGTGCCGAACTTCTACCGGTCGGTGGATGGGTGCCACGGGTCCACCGCGGGACCATTGCGTCGGGGTCGGCCGCCCACGACTGTCGACGCCCGCCGTACATGGGGTGACACACATGTTCCGGGTCAATTCCGTGGCCAGGATGTCGGATCGGCAGCTAGACCGCTCTATCAAGCGGCTCGGCGTGCTGTTCCTGGTGCTCCTGGTCGCGTTCATCGCGTTCTACGTGGTCGATCGGTACCGGGACCCCGGCCCCACGATGATCGACCGCAACATCATCGAGCTCGAGGAGGCCGTCCGAACGGACCCGGCCGATGTCGTCGCTCGGGGCCGGCTGGCTGACATGTATGTCGCTGCGACCCGCTATGACGAGGCGATCGTCCAGTACGACGCCATCCTCGAAACGGGCAAGGAGACCGAGCTCGCCCACTTCGGCCGGGCAAAGGCCTACATGGGCACCGGCGCGCTTGACGCCGCGGCCGCCGACTACGAGGCGGTCGTGGAGATCGCCAAGGACGGCGAGATGGCCCATGTGGACCCGCTCCTCAACGCCGCGTACTTCGGTCTCGGTTCGATCGCCCTGGAGCAGGGGCGACCCGACGACGCCGTCGAACAGCTCACGCTCGCGGTGAACATCAGGCGCTCGGATGCGGACTCCCTCAATCTGCTCGGCCTCGCACTGGTGCAGACCGGTGAACCCGAGCAGGCCGTCGAGATCCTCCAGCGAGCCGTCGCCTTCGTGCCGCTCGGCTGGGTCGAGCCGTACGAGACCATGGCGCTTGCGTACACCGACCTGGGGCAACAGGCACGCGCCGAGTGGGCGGGCGCCATGGCGGACCTGTCCGCCAACAGGCCGGAGGAAGCGCGAACCCGGCTGCTCGCGATCACCGAGGGCGACGCGGCGTTGGACGCGGCGATCGGCCTCGCGCTCGTGGCCGAGACCCAGGGCGACTTCCCAGCCGCCGTCGAGTGGTACACGAAGGCCCTGGCCATCGACCCGGAGAACGCCGCGGCACGGCTGGGACTCACCCGCGTGGGCGATCCGGCCGCGAGCGCACCGGCCGCCAGCGGGGCCCCGCTCCCGGCACTACCCGAACCCGGATCGGTGGATGGAGGCGAGGGCTGATGACGACCCCGCAGATGACCGCCGACACCCTGGCTCCCGAGCCCGAGGAGCCGGGCGAGATCAGCCCCGAAGAAGAGCAGAAGCGGCGGCGGCGACGCGCGATCATCCTCTTCCTGCTCCTGGCGATGACCGGCCTGCTGCTGCTCCTGCTGCTGTGGTACCTGCTTTTCCGCCAGCCGCTCCCGATCATCCCGCCGATCCCGACCGCGCAGCTGCCCGGCTATGCGACCAGCGTCTACGGCGCCACCAGCCCGACCGGCGTCGCGGTGACCCCGGCCGGCGACCGTGTCTACGTGACCGAGACCGGGGGTGACTACGGGCTCAAGATCTTCGACGGCGGCGGCGAGCTGATCGGCACCATGGCGTTTCCCGCCACGACCGGCCCCAACCATGTGCCGACCTACGTGGCGATCGACCCGCTGACCGAGGAGGTCTACGTCACGGACCGGCCGACTGGTTCGATCCACGTGTTCGACGCCGACGGCGCCTACCTGCGCCAGTTCGACCCCGCGCAAGCGCGACCAGGCTGGCAGCCGCTCGCGATCGCGTTCGACCCATCCGGGAACCTGTACGTCACGGACCTGAGCGGGGCCGTCCAGAAGGTCCTCGTGTTCGATCGTGCCGGACAACTCGTCCGGACGATCGGTGAGGAAGCCGGGCTTGACTTCCCGAACGGCATCGCGCTCGACGGCGCGGGACGGACCTACATCACGGACAGCAACAACGGACGCCTGCTCACGTTCGACGAGACCGGCGCGCTGGTCGGCCGGATCGGGCGGGGCGCCGGTGCCGGCAACCTGGGCCTGCCCCGCGGCGTTGCCATCGATGGGAGCGGCCGCGTCTTCGTGGTCGATTCCAGCGGCCAGGGCGTCCTCCTCTACCGGTCCCTGAACGAGGGTGACCGCCAGCCCGAATACGTCGGCTTCTTCGGCGGTCACGGCGTGGGGGACGGCGAGTTCGCCTTCCCGATGGGAGCGGCCGTCGATGACCGCGGACGGATCTACGTCGCCGATACCGCCAACAACCGTGTCCAAGTCTGGGGCTACTGATAGCCCCACGAAGAAAGGGAGGTGGTGATCCGCACGACTCCGTTTCGCCGGTAAGACCGGCAACCATCGCAGCATCGACAGAGAAAGGAGGTAAGGACAGTGAGACGACTAGCGCTCCTGCTCGCAGGCGGCGCGTTGTGGCTGTTCCTTGCCGCGATCCCTGCCCTGGCTGACGGCGGA
>JAOUEG010000193.1 GCA_029858845.1 Chloroflexota bacterium
ACGACCCAGCGACCCGATCTCGTCCGGGCGATCGGCGAGGCCCGACCGCCGCTCGAGATCGCCATGCGCGACCGCGGCCGCGGCCGACTCGAGCGTGACCAGCGGCCGAGCGATCCGGTTCGCGAGCACGACGCCGAGCAGCGAGGCGCCACCCGCGGCCGCGAGAGCGATGCCGATGAGCCACACGGTCGTCTCCTGCTCCACCTGGCGGGCGTGGGTCCCGGCCATCGGACCCGGACCGTTGCCGGCACCCCGCGCCATGCCCGGCCCCATGCCCACGTCCCCGGACTCCATCATCTGGGCGAACCCACGACCCACGATCGGTGGGACGGCCAGGGCGATCAAGCCGGCGGTCAGTAGCGCGACCGTGGCGAACGCGAGGGCGAACCGGCCCCGCAGGCTCATGGGCGGGCCGCCCGGTAGCCGACGCCACGGACGGTCTCGACGTAGGGGCCGCCGTCGGGCCGCGCACCCAGCTTGTGACGAAGGTTCTTGACGTGGCTGTCGATCGTCCGGTCGTAGGCGTCGAAGGCCTCGCCGAACAGGCGGTCGCCGAGCTGCTCGCGACTGAGGACCACGCCGGGTCGCTCCGTGAGGGTACGGAGGAGGTCGAACTCCACCTTCGTCAGCGACAGCCGATCGGCTCCGCGGAGGACGTCGCGCGACGCGGTGTCGATGGTCAGGTCCGCGAACCGCCGCTGACCGGCGGTCGCGTCGCGCGGCTGCTGGTCGGTCCGCTCCACGCCGACAGCCGAACGGCGCAGCACCGCCCCGACCCGGGCGACGAGTTCCCGCGGCTCGAAGGGCTTGGTGACGTAATCGTCCGCGCCGATCTCCAGGCCGGCCACGCGGTCGATGACGTCGTCCCGGGCCGTCAGCATGATCACGGCGGCCGATGAGCCCTCGGCGCGCAGGTCCCGCAGGACGTCGAACCCGGAACGGCCGGGCAACATCACGTCCAGGACGATGACATCGGGCCGGTCCGCGTGGGCCCGGTCCAGCGCACCCTTCCCGTCAGCGGCGCCGGTCACCTCGTGACCTTCCCGTTCGAGATACGCCCCTACGACGTCGCGGATGTGCGGTTCGTCGTCCACGACGAGGATGCGGGCCATGCACCAAGCATCCGAGGACGGCCGGACCCGTCGATAGGTCCGACCGTCACGTTCGAGGGTTACTGCTGGCCCGCCCGCATCGGGCCCATGCCGTCGCAACCGCCCATGGCGGCCCGCATCATGGCGCCCTGGCCGGCGCCGTTCCCCGGCCCCATGCCGTTCCCCGGCCCCATGCCGCGACCGGCGCCCATCCCGCTGCCTGGCCCTGCCCCGACGGCTCCCCCCTGCATGCCGCCGAGCGTGGTGCGATACACCATGTCACGGGCCTTCGTCTCCAGCTGCTCGCGCAGCGCTGCGGCCTCGTCGGCCGTGATGGCCCCGAGGGAGACGCGGACCTCGATCCGCTCCGTCCAGCGGGCCGTTAGGGCATCGACCAGGGCCTGCGGGTCCACCTTCTGCTGCTCGGCGATCTGCGCCAATGACAGGCCGTCGTGTCGCAGGTCCATCACCTGATCGTGGGTCAGACCAAGGATGGTCGGGATGGTGTCCCGGTCACGAAGCTGGGTGCCGGGTGAGGGCGTGGGCTCTGCGGCCACGGCCGTGGCCACCAGCGCGAGGACCACCAGTCCCGCGCCGAACATCGCGAGGATGATCCGCTGCATGACGCGCCTCCGTGCGCTTGTCCGTCATCCGGGCCGATCGGAGGGCCCGGGATCGCCGTTCCTCGGCGACGACCCCAGCTTCCACGGTCCCCGTGGACCGTCCATGGAGCCCGTGTGAAGGCTGCGTGCGATCCAGGCCGTGCGCCCTCCCCCCTCGGTCGCAGCCGCGAGGGTGGCGCCACGAGGCGCCCACCGCCTCAGCCGCGAACGTCCCGCCGCTCGAAGGCCAGGACGGCGACGGCGATCCCGACCAGGGTCATCGCCACGAGGACGGAGGCGTGGGCCGGGTCGATCCCGTTGTTGAGCGGGTCGTAGCCCACGTAGTGGTAGACGGGCGAGATCGGCCGCCATGCCTCGAGGCCCTCCACGAGCGCGCTCATCGCATTGATGACGTAGGTCACGACGAGGACCACCATCGCGACAGCGAGGCTGAGCGTGCGGCGCCCGGTGATCGAACCGAGCGCCAGCGCGAGGGCGCCGATGACCATGCCCAGCAGCGCCCCGCTCGTCAGTCCGGAAGCCACCAGGCCGAGGTCCAGGTCGATGTCCATCGCCACGGAGGTGAGCGCCAGGCCGATCCAGATCGCGCCGACCAGGACCACGATCCCGACCAGCATCGCGATGCTCTTCTCGATGACGACGCGCCAGCGCGGCACCGGGTTGGCGAGCAGAAGGTCCAGCGTTCCGCGCTCCTCCTCGCCCGCGATCGCCGCGCTTCCCACCGCGACCCCGTAGCCGGCCACGACCAGCGGGAGGACGAAACTGAACAGCTCGATGTTGAGGTATCCCGCCGGCGTGGCGAGGTCGAATCCCTCGCCGGCGAAGAAGGCGCGCAGCTCGGGCGGCATCGCATCCAGCATCGTCTGCATCTCGGCGAGACCGCCGAGCGAGGGGTAGAGGGCGAGGTAGAACGCCGCGAGCACGGAGGCGCCGACCGACCAGGCCAGCGTGGCACGCCACTGATCATGGACGACCTTGCCGAAGACGCTAGGCAGCATGGTTCAGCGTCCCTTCCGTGCCGCCGTTGGCGTAGACCGCGAGCACGATCTCCTCCAGACTCGGCTCGCTGGCCAGGATGTCCCGGATCTCGAAGCGATTGGCCGCCTTCATGAGCGGGTCGAGCGAACCGGTCGTGGCGCACCGCAGGACCGGCCCATCGACGACGAGATCCGTCACGCCCGGCAGGCGGCTGAACGCGGCTTCGGGCACCGGCGCGGCGAAGCGGATCTCGAGGCGCCGCACGGCCCGGGCCTTCAGCGCATCGACCCGCTCCAGCGCGATGAGCCTGCCCTCCCGGATGACGGCCACCCGGTCGCACAGCCGCTCCACCTCGGACATGACGTGTGAGGAGAGGAAGACGGTCGTTCCGGATCGTCTGGAATCGGCGATCAGCGACTGGAAGGCCTGCTGGGTGAGTGGGTCGAGGCCATTCGTCGGTTCATCGAGGACCAGGATCTCCGGATCGCTCATGAGCGCCTGCAGCAGGGCGAGCTTCTGGCGGTTGCCATGCGACAGCGCCTGGGTCTCGCGCGACAGGTCGCAATCCAGACGGTCGGCGAGCTCCCGGACACGGCGGTCGTCCACTCCCCCGCGCAGCCCACCGAAGTAGTGGACGAGATCCCAGCCGCTGAGGCTCTCGTACAGGCTGAGCTCGCCCGGGACGTAGCCGATCCGGCGGCGGATCGCGAGGCTCTCCCGATGGCTGTCCAGACCGAACAGCCGGGCGCTGCCGCTCGTGGGCCGGAGCAGGTCCAGCATCGTCCGGATCGTGGTGGACTTGCCGGCCCCGTTCGGCCCGAGGTACCCGAACACCTCGCCCGGCGAGATCTCGAGATCCACCTCGACGATGCCGCGGGCATGCCCGTACGACTTCGTGAGACGCGACAGCTGGATGATCGGTTCGGCCATGGTCCCGGCGCCTCCTCGTTCGGAGGGTAGGCATCGGACGACCACGGCGGCCAGTGCCCCATGGCCCGTAGCTCCGGGCCGATTCGCCATCCGGCCTGCCCCGCCACGACCTTCGGCACTCCCCCGGGCGATGAGGCCGACCTACCGTCATCGTGGAGGTGCTCGATGACCATCGGCACACGGTCAACCGCGCGCTCGACCCCGATCGGGGCGTCGCCCGCAGCGCGGACGTCAACGCTGCCCATCGCCCGGCGGCGCCGGTCCTTCAGCCCGCTCGAGATCGCCGCAGACCGGTGCAAGGGGTGCGGACTGTGCGTGGACGTCTGCCCGAAGCACGTCCTGACCCTCGATACGGAGGTCGTCAACCCGCTCGGCTACCACGCGGTCCACCTGGTAGATGCGACCGCATGCACCAGCTGCGCGCTGTGTGCCCGGATCTGCCCGGACGCGATCTTCACGGTCTACGCCCGGTCCCGGGGAGACGCCGCATGACTTCCAGGACGGATGCCTCGGCGCCCGGCGGTGCCGGCCCGGCCCCGGTGCTGATGAAGGGCAACGAGGCCATGGCCGAGGCCGCCATCCAGGCCGGGTGTGACGCGTACTTCGGCTACCCCATCACGCCCCAGGCCGAGCTCCTGGAATGGATGGCCCGACGCATGCCCGAAGAGGGCCGCGTCTTCGTCCAGGCCGAGAGCGAGATCGGGGCGATCAACATGGCCCTCGGCGCGGCGGCCACCGGGGCGCGGGTCCTCGTTTCGACCTCCGGACCCGGTTTC
>JAOUEG010000194.1 GCA_029858845.1 Chloroflexota bacterium
GATCGCCGTCGGCGTCTCGGGAACCGGGTCCAATCTCCGCTCGCTCCATGCCTCGGCGGTTCGTGGCGAGCTCGGCGGACAGGTCGTCCTGGTCTTTGCCGACCGGCCGTGCCCCGCTCTCGAATGGGCGACCGAGCAGGGCCTGGACACGGCGCTCGTACCCGGCGGCGACGATGATGCGCTGGCGGCGACCCTGGATGGCGCCCGGCCCGACGTCATCGTCCTGGCGGGGTACATGCGGATCGTCGGACCGGCGGTCCTCGCCGCCCATCGCGGGCGGATCGTGAACACGCACCCCAGCCTGCTGCCTGCCTTCCCGGGCGCCCACGCTGTCCGTGACGCCCTGGCGCACGGGGTGGCCGTCACGGGCTGCACCGTCCACCTGGTCGACGAGACCCTCGACGGCGGACCGATCGTGGCCCAGGACGTGGTCCCGATCCGCCAGGGCGACGATGCAGCGGTCGTGCACGATCGGATCCGGGCCGTCGAGCACCGACTGCTGCCCCGGGTGGTTGCCCTGCTCCTCGCCGGCGCGGTCTCGGTCGACGCGGACGGCCGGACGGCAGCCATCGACCTGGAGCTCGCCGACGCCCGAATCCCGGTGCCGCGCCGGGCGCTCCTGTCGGTCTCCGACAAGACGGGACTCGCCGCGCTGGGCCGGGGCCTGGTGAACGTGGGGTTCGAGCTCGTCTCCACCGGCGGCACGGCTCAGGCCCTCAGGGAGGCCGGCCTGCCGGTCAGCGACGTCGCGTCCGTGACCGGGACCCGCGAGATGTTGGATGGCCGGGTCAAGACGTTGCACCCGCGGATCCACGCGGGCCTGCTCGCGGATCGCCGGCTTGACGAGCACCGACGCCAATTGCTGGGCGCCGCCATCACGCCGTTCGAACTCGTCGTGGTCAATCTCTACCCGTTCGCGGCCGCCCTGGAGCGGCCGGGCATCGGAACGGACGAGCTGATCGAGGAGATCGATATCGGCGGCCCTTCGATGGTCCGGGCGGCCGCCAAGAACCACGCGAACGTCGCGGTCGTGACATCGCCCGCCCGGTACGGCGACGTGCTGGCGGCGCTGGATGGCGTGGCCGGCCTGGATGATCGCTTCCGCCGGGAACTCGCACTGGAAGCCTTTGCCCACACGGCGGCCTACGACGCCCTGATCGCAGCGGAACTCCCCGGGCGCCTGGTGGCCGCCGGCCTGCTGGATCCTCCGGCGGACCCATATCCACCGAAACTGACGCTGGCTCTCGAGAAGGTCGAGACGCTCCGCTACGGCGAGAACCCGCACCAGCCGGCCGCCCGCTACCGGCGACCTGGCAGCTCGCTGGCCGATGGGCTGTTCGGCGTGGATCGGGCGCCCCTCCAGGGCAAGGCCCTCTCATACAACAACGTCCTTGACGCGGCGGCGGCGGCGGCCCTCGGTCGCGATCTCCGCGGTCCGGCCGTTGTCATCGTGAAACACACCAACCCGTGCGGCGCGGCCCAGCGCGACCACCTGCTCGATGCCTGGTCGGCGGCGCTGGAGGCGGATCCGGTCAGCGCCTTCGGCGGCGTCGTGGCCCTGACACGCCCGGTGGACCGGGCCGTTGCCGTGGCACTCGCCTCGATCTTCCTCGAGATCGTGATCGCGCCCGCGTACAGCGACGACGCGCTCGCCGTCCTGGCCGCGAAACCGAACCTGCGGGTGCTCGTGGATGAGGCGCTCGCCACGGACGCGACCGTTGCCGGTTCATCGGCGTCACCGACCGGGAACCTGCGGACGGCGGGTGGCGCGGTCCTGGTCTCTGCTCCGGACGATCGGACGGACGATCCGGATCGATGGACCTGCGTGACGGGCCGGATACCCACGCCGGACGAACGGGAGGACCTGGACCTCGCCTGGCGCCTCGTTCGTGGGGTGACGTCCAACGCCATCGTCCTTGTCCGCGACCGCCGGTTGGTCGGCATCGGCAGCGGGCAGACCTCGCGGGTGGATGCCGCACGCCAGGCCGTGGCGAAGGCTCACTCGATGCTCGGTGCGTCGTCCACGGTCGGAGCCGCGTGCGCGAGCGACGCGTTCTTCCCGTTCCCGGATGCGGTCGATGCCTGCCTGGCCGCGGGCGTCACCGCGTTCGTCCAGCCGGGCGGATCCGTGCGCGATGCCGAGACGGTCGCTGCCGTGGATGCTGCCGCCGGGACCATGCTGATGACCGGGGTCCGGCACTTCCGCCACTGACTCGACCGGCGCACTGCGCGATCGCCGTTGCGCTACGCTCCGCGCACCTTGGACGCCCTCGCCGCATACCGCGACCTGCTGGGCAATCGGCCGCTCGCGAAGCTCCTGGCGGGTGAGTTCGTCAGCGCCATCGGCGACTGGCTCTACATCGTTGCGCTGCTCGTCGTCATCTACGGCCAGACCGGCGATCCGCTGGTCCTCGGCCTATTCGGTGCGGCTCGCATCGTGCCCTACATCCTGCTCTCGGTCCCGGCCGGGATGCTCGCCGACCGCGTGGACCGCCGCCTGATCCTGCTCGTCACGGACCTCGCCAGGGGCGTGTGCATGATCGGGATGGCGCTGGTCGTCGCGATCGAAGGACCCATCTGGATCCTAGTCGCACTGTCCGTCCTGGCTGCCTGCTTCTCCACCTTCTTCTATCCGTCGATCGGGGCGTATATCCCCAACCTCGCCCGCGACGAACGCCAGCTCGGTCCGGCCAACAGCGCGTGGGCTAGCCTCGACAATCTTGGGTTCGTCGTCGGTCCGGTCCTCGGGGGACTGCTCCTCGCCTCCGGCGGCACGACCCTCGCGTTCCTGATCAACGGCGCGACGTTCGTCGTGATCGCCGCCGTCCTGTGGACCTTGCCGCCGTCGTCAGGCGTGCGCGCGCCCGTCCTGGCGGCAGCCGATGCGGCCGCTGGTGCAGGCGTTCGGTCCGCGGGGCAGGAACGGGCCGGTGTCGCCTCCTCGGCGACTCCGTTGCCGTCACCGGAGTCCGCGCCGCCGGTCGCCTCCCCGGCAGGTCGTAGGGTCGCGCGGCCGGCGGGCAGCGCGGTGCGCCTTGCGGGGATCGCGGTCCTGCGGTTCGTGGACTACGCGATCTACGGCGGGATCGGCGTGCTCACCGTGATCTTCGCCACCGACGTCCTGGCGGCGGGCGATGCGGCTACCGGTTACCTCAACGCGGCGATCGGGGTCGGTGGGGTCGCCGGAGCCGTCATCTCGGGGCTGCTCGTGCTGCGGCGTAGCCTGACCGTGCCGATCGTCGCCGGCGCGGCGATCATCGCCGCGGGAGCAACCCTGCTCGGCCTCGCGCAGACGGTCGTGGTGGCGATGGCCGCGATCGCCCTTGCCTGCGCCGGCCACCTGATCCTCGAGGTCATCGCCGCGACACTGCTTCAACGTGTCACCACGGACGCTGTCCGCGGCCGGGCGGTCGGAACGATGGTCTCCGTCAGCACCCTGGCTGAGGCGACCGGCGCGCTCGTCTTCCCGATCCTCGTGGTCTCGGCGGGACCGGCCGTCCCCCTTGGCTTGGCCGGTGGGGGCATGCTCGTCGCCGCGCTCGGAGGCCTCCTGCTGATCGGAGGAGCCACGGATCGCGCGGCAAGCCCGTTCGAGGCGACCGTCGCCCGCGTCTCGCGACTGCCGCTCTTCGCCGGCGTCCCGAACGCTGCTCTTGAGGGCATCCTCGGCAGCGTCCGGCTCATTGCCGTCGCCGAAGGCCAGTCCGTCGTCCGTCAGGGCGATCCGGCCGATCGGTTCTTCATCATCGAGACCGGTACGTTCGTCGTCCGTCAGGCCGGCCCTGACGGTACCGAGCGGGAGTTGCGCCGGCTCAGTCCGGACGACGTGTTCGGCGAGCTGGGTCTGCTGACCGGATCGCCGCGCAGCGCCACGGTCGCGGCCGCCACGGATGGGACGCTCCTGGTCCTCGATGGTGCTGATTTCCTGGCTCTCGTGGCGGGCACCACCGCTATGCGCGGGCACCTGCTCGGGCTGTACGAGGGCCTGCCGGCGCCACCTGCACCGGCGTGACCGCCGGTCTCGACGGTTCGGCGATCTCACCCGGGCGGAGGAGGGTCCCCTCCGGTTCCCCGCGCTGCTGTATCGTTCGCGCTCATCCGGCGCCATGTGGGCATCAACGGCACGTCGTGGCGTAGCCTGAGGGTCCGTGGCGCCACGCTCGAATACGGTGGAGTAGCTGCTGGAGGGCGTGCTGTGGCGCCAATGGTCGTGACCGGCTCCTCTCGTCGGATCGGGGTCGTTCTGGGAGCGTTGGGCATGATCCTGGCGGCCTGTTCCGCTGGGACCCCGGCAACCGCCCCGGCTTCCGCGGGCGGTGGCGCCTCGCTTGCGCCGTCCGCGGCGGCGGGTGACCCCGCCACGGACAAGCTCGCCCAGATCCTGGATCGCGGGAC
>JAOUEG010000195.1 GCA_029858845.1 Chloroflexota bacterium
GGCCCAGTGGGCTGAGGGGGGTTTCGGCCTGCCCCTGGAACCGACCCTCCACGATGAACTCGGACTCACCGTGGCGGACGAGGACCAGGGTCGCGTCGAGGCCGGGGGGCACGATCCCGTTCTGCGCGTCGACAGGGGCGCTCAATGCTCGGATCCCAGCCGGATGGTCCAGAGGTCCAACACGGCCTCCTGGTTCCTGATCGCCGACTCCACCTCCGGCGGGATGTCGTCGTCGAGGGCGAGCACCATCAGGGCATCCTCGCGGGGACGGGACCGAGCCAGGTGCATGGCGCTGATGTTCACGTCCGCCTCGCCGAGCATCGCGCCGATGCGCCCGACCATGCCCGGCCGGTCACGGTGACGGCTGATCAGCATGACATCGGCCGGTGCCATGTCGAGCCGGTAGTCCCCCAGGCGGGTGAGCCTCGACTCCCCACCGGCGACGGTTCCGGCGACGGCGAGGTGATGGCCATCCCGAGGATCGGAGGTGAGCGTGAGTTGCGCCGAGAACGCGCCTGCGTCGGGTGTCTTGCGCTCGACGACGGTGATGCCGCGCGCCTTGGCGAGCGCGCCCGCATTGACGAGATTGACCCGCTCGGTCGTGGTCGTCTCGAGCATGCCGCGCAGCACGGCAGCCGTCAGTGGCGACGCGTCGTAGTCGGCCAGCTCGCCCGCGATCTCGAGCGTGAGGGTGTGGACACCACCCCGTGAGAATTGGGCGAAGAACTGGCCGAGGACCTCGGCGAGCGGCAGGTAGGGGGCGATGGCGCGGGCGGTCTCCGGCGTGAGCAGGGGGGCATTGACCGCGTAGCGCGCGCTCTTACCGTCGAGGACGTCCAGCACCTGGGCAGCGACTTCCTCTGCGACGAGGACCTGGGCCTCGGCCGTGGAGGCTCCGAGGTGCGGGGTCAGGAGGGTGTTCGGCGCGCCGAGTAACGGTGAATCGGTCGGCGGCTCATGCTCGTAGACGTCGATCCCGGCGCCGCCGAGGTGGCCTGATCCCAGGGCCTCGGCCACCGCTTCCTCATCCACGATCCCGCCGCGGGCGACGTTGAGCACGATCGAGCCGGGCTTGAGGCGGGCGATCGCCTCACGACCGATCAGGCCGCGCGTGGCGCGCGTGAGGGGCACGTGGACGGTCACCACGTCGGCTCGCTCGAGCATCGTGTCGAAGTCGACCAGTTCCACGCCGTGGTTGGCGGCCTGCTCGGCGGTGACGAACGGATCCACGCCCAGCACCACCATCTCCATCGCCCGGGCGCGGACGGCGATCGCCTGGCCGATCTTGCCGAGCCCGATGATGCCGAGCGTCCGGCCACGGAGCTCGAGGCCGGTGAACTGGGTGCGCTTCCACTCGCCGCGGCGCACCGATGCGTCGGCCGGCGCGATCTTTCGAGCGACCCCGTACAGGAGGGCGAGTGTATGTTCGGCGGCAGCGATCGTGTTCCCGGTCGGGGCGTTGACGACGGTGACCCCGGCGCGCGTCGCGGCGTCCAGGTCCACGTTGTCGACGCCCACCCCGGCTCGGCCGATGACCACCAGCCGGGTGCCTGCAGCGATCATCTGGGCGTCCACCTGGACCTGGCTGCGGACGATCAGGGCGTCGTAGTCGGGCAGCAGTGCCGCCAGCTCCTCGCGCGTGCTGCCGATCCGCTCGTCCACCTCGTGATGGCTTGCGAGCAGGTCGATTCCCTCGCGCGCCACCGATTCCGCGACCAGGATCCTCACGCGGGCATTCCCGCGGAGGCGCGAGCCCCGATGCCATACGAGGCAAGGCCCGCTGCCTGGGCGGCGGCCACGGCCGCCCCGGGCTCCACGGTCCGGCCCGCGTTGATCGAGGCGATCTCGAGGGTGCTGAACGCCCCGAGGATCTCCTCCAGCGTGACCGAGCCCAGATGGCCGACCCGGAAGACCTTGCCGGCGAGCTTGCCTTGGCCGCCGGCCAGGACGACGCCGCTGCGCTTGACCTCGCCGTTGAATGCCTTCCAGTCGAGGCCCTCAGGTACGACCGCCGCGGTGACGGTTCGCGACGCGTGGCGCGGGTCGGCGAAGAGTTCGAAGCCGAGGGCGACGAGCCCGGCACGGGTCGCGGCTGCGCAGGCCTCGTGGCGGGCGAAGACGGCGTCGGCTCCCTCCTGGTCCATGAGACGCAGTCCCTCGTCGACCTGGTACGCCACGGCCACGGCCGGGGTGAAGGGCGTCTGGCCGCTCGCGGCGGAATCCCGATGCGCCCGCAGATCCAGGTAGAAGCGCGGCATGGTCGCCCTCTCCATCGCCGCCCAGGCGCGCGGCGAGGCAGCGACCATGGCCAGCCCCGGTGCCGCCATCCAGGCCTTCTGGGATCCCGTCACGACGACGTCCACGCCCCAGGCGTCCATCTCGAACGGGACCGCGCCGAGGGCCGACACGCTGTCGACCAGGATCAGGGCCTCGGGGGCCTCCTCTCGAACGGCAGCCGCCAGGTCCGCGATCGGGTTCATCACGCCCGTGGAGGTCTCGTTGTGGGTGAGCAGGACGGCCCTGGCGTCCGGCATCGCCCGGAGTCGCTCGCGGATCTCCTCGGCGACGGCCGCGTAGCCCCACTCCGCATCGACCTTCGTCACGTCGGCGCCGAAGATCCCGGCGATCTTGGCGAACCGATCGCCGAACGAGCCGATGGAGACACCCAGGACCCGATCGCCCGGCGAGAGCACGTTGACGATGGCCGCTTCGAGGCCGCCCGAACCGGCCGCGGTGAGGATCGCCACATCGCTGCTCGTGCCGAAGTAGGGCTTCATCCCGGTCAGGATGCGCTCCAGCATCGCGGCGAACTCCGGTCCGCGGTGGTTGATCATCTGTCGGCCGCCGGCCACGCGGACGCTGGGCGGCAGGGCCGTCGGGCCGGGGATGCGAAGGTTCGGTTCGAATCGATCCACGGGGCAGCTCTCCTGGATTGGGCGGTACTTGGGCGTTCGCGCCGGCCGAGGGACAGCACCGATGGTGCCATGGGTTGACGTCGACCATCCACCGTGTCATATATGCCAGCCTATGACGCACCGCACGACGATCCTCATGGACCCTGACCTGCTTGACCGGCTCGGGCGGTTCGCCTCCCGATCGCGGACGACCAAGACCGCGGTCATCGCGGCCGCCGTCGAGGCCTACCTGGCCGACCACGACGTGAAGCGGGAGGTCGCCTTCGTCGGCGTCGGCGAGAGTTCCCACGGTCGACTGTCGCTGGACGGGCGGCGCATCGCCCAGCGTGTGGCTGGTCGGCGCGAGCCTCCGGGCTGACCGAGTCGGGGGCGCGATGGCGATCTTCCTGGATGGGTCCGCGGTGCTCGCAGCGGCGGACCGAGCGGATCTCAACCATGTGGCGGCGGCAGACTGGTTCGCCCGAACCACGGAACCGCTCCTGCTCGGGGCGCTGACCCTGGGCGAGCTCGACCTCCTGTTGCAGCGCGAGCTGGGTCCGCCCGCGACGATGGCGGTCCTGAAGTCCATCGCGGACGGATCCGTGCGCATCGTGACACCCACCGAGCGCGACCTCGCGCGCGCGGGAGAACTGCTCACGGAGTCGGCCGAACATCGCCCGCAGTTGGCTGATGCCGTCCTCGTCGCCACCGCCGAGCGTCTTGGGGTTCGCCGTATCGCGACATTCGACCGTCGGCCGATCGCGGTCTTTCGGCCGCGCCACGTCCGGGCATTCGACCTCGAACCGTGATGTTCGTCCGGGACGTCGCGGGTCGGCACCCGACCGTCTCAACGGCCGCTTCTGGGGCGTCATGACCCTGTGACCAGACGACCTGATCGCCACGGCCGCCTTCGCCCCATCGTCCTCGTCGCGGTCTCGCTCGCGGTGGTCATCGGCATGTCCGGGATCATCGCCGTCGCGACGAATACGATGGGAGCTGGCGATCGCTGGGGCTCCGTCCTCGCCCGCGTCGATCGATTCCTCGCCGGTCCGGTGCCTGATCGTGTGACTCTCGGGACCGTCCGGGTGACGGAGCCACCCGCCGCACCGGTGACCCCGCCCCCCGTCGTGACCGAGGTTCCGGACGCCGCCTCCGCCGATCCGGGGCCGACGGCCGAGCCGTCCACGGCCCCGGCTGCCACGCCGACCCCGACCCCTGAGCCGGTCCGGCGACCGACCGACGTCGCGATCGACACCGACCCCGAGTCCATATTCGTGTCGCAGGCGCACAAGGACTGGTGTGCCGTGGCCGGCACGCAGATGGTCCTCGCCGCGCTCGGCCTGGTCGACACGTCCAGGGCGACCCAGAACGAGATCGCAGGCGGCATCCGCGGCTGGGAGTCGCGTCAGGACAGTCGCAATGGCGGGTGGGGTCCGGCGGCGATGGCCCTCGCGCTCGACGACTATGGCGCGCCCGGGTACGAGATCCGCGGCTTCG
>JAOUEG010000196.1 GCA_029858845.1 Chloroflexota bacterium
TGCATCGCTGTGGTTCGTGGAGGCCCTGGCCGCCTACCTGGCGACCACGGCCGATACCGCGCTGCTCGACGAGGTGCGCCCTACCCTCCGATCCATCGTGGACCATCACGCTTCGGGAACGCGATTCGGGATCGCGGTCGACCCGGTCGATGGCCTCCTGCGGTGCGGTGCGGACGGACTTCAGCTGACATGGATGGACGCCAAGGTGGATGACTGGGTCGTGACCCCGCGGCGGGGCAAGCCGGTCGAGATCCAGGCCCTCTGGGTCAACACTCTCCGCCACGTGGCCGGGTGGACCGGCGAGCGGCGCTACCGGGCCATGGCCGACCGCGCCGAGACCTCGTTCCGCAAGCGGTTCTGGCGACCGGACCTCGGCTATCTGCTGGACGTCGTCGATGGCCCCGACGGCGACGATCCGGCACTCAGGCCGAATCAGTTGCTGGCGCTCTCCCTCCGCCACCCGCTCGTGGACGACGCCATGGCGCGGTCCGTCCTGGATGTCGTGGGTCGGGACCTGCACGTTCCGCTTGGCCTGCGATCCCTGGCGCCGTCGGACCGGGCGTATCGACCCACCTTCCAGGGCGACCGCCAAGCTCGCGACGCCGCCTACCACCAGGGCACGGTCTGGACCTGGTTGATCGGCCCGTATGCCGATGCGCTGGCGCGGTTCGGCGGCGGGCCGAAGATCGCCCTTCAGGCGCTCCGAGCCTTCGAGCGTCATCTCGACGACGGCGGCCTGGGTTCCGTCTCCGAGATCCTGGAGCCCGAGCCGCCGTTCACCCCGCGCGGCTGCCCGTTCCAGGCGTGGGGCGTGGCCGAGGTCCTGCGAGCCTGGAATGCGCACGGCGGAGGCTGATCGGATAGCGCACGAGTCCGGTGGGTGGCGGCGTCCCCGACGGCGGCGTCAGCCCCGGAACAGGGTCATCGCGCCGACCCAGACCGTCATCAGACAGCCGATGGCAGCCATGATCGCGAGGAACGGCTCGCCCCCGACCCATGCCGCCGCCGCCACGCCACCGAACAGGACGGCGATCACGGTCGCGATCACGGCCATCCCGATCCGCTCGATGATCGGCCGAGGCTCGCGGTCCTCCAGATCGTCCGGGTCCCTACCCCCGGGTTGCGGCCCCTCGGCCTCGTCGCTCATCCGCCGGGCTCCAGGTAGGTGGCCATCAGGTCTCCCGCGATCGGCGCCGCGACCTCACCGCCTCGTCCGGCCTGCTCGACGATCACGGCAATCGCCACGCGTGGGGCCTCTGCCGGAGCGAAGCCGATGAACCACGAATGGGGCTCGCCCGAGCCTCCCAGCTCCGCGGTGCCGGACTTGCCTGCCGTGGTGACTCCGCGAACGTCGGCGCCGGCCGTGTAGCCACGACCCAGGTCACCTTCGACCGCTTCGACCATGGCCGCCGTGATCGCATCGGCGTCCGATCGGTCGATGACGCGCCGGAGCGACGCCGGGCCGATCGTTCGAGTGCGGTCGCGACCGCTGATGGCGGTCACGAGCCGCGGCCGCATCAGCTCGCCGCGATTGGCGACGGTGGCGGCAACCAGCGCCATCTGCAGCGGGGTGACGAACGTCTCCGCCTGGCCATAGGCCGCGTTGGCGAGCTCGACATCGTCAACGAAGCCGCCGGGTTCGTCGCCGGAACCGTTGGTCACCTGCGAGACGGCGGTCGGCAGATCGAACGGGATCGGCGCTCCGAAACCGAGCCTAGCCGCATAGTCGACCAGGTCCGCCCCACCGATCTCGAGGCCGGTCAGGGCGTACCAGATGTTGCACGAGACTTCGGTCGCCCCAACCAGGTCCAACTCCCGATCACCGGTGGCGGGGTGATGCCCGTCCCGGATCCGGAAGCCTTCGACCAGCAAGCCGTCCTCCTCCGCCGGCGGCTGCGCCTCATAGGTGGTCGACGGCGACACCGCGCCGGAACCCAGGCCGGCGACCGCGGTCACGATCTTGAAGACGGAGCCCGGCACGTAGCGTCCCAGCGTTGCGCGGGGCAGGAGCGGCTGACGGTCGTCCGCAAGGAGCGCCTCGAACGTCTCCCGCGCCGTTGCAGGATTCGCGATCGCGGATGCGTCGTAGGTCGGCGAGGATGCCAGCGCCAGGACTTCGCCGGTGGTCGGGTCCAGCATCACGACCGCGCCACGTCGATCGCCGAGGGCCCTGGCCGCCGCTCGCTGGAGCGGCAGCGACAGTGTCAGTGTCAGGTCCTTCGGGTCATAGGGATCGGCGACGAACTTGCGGAACATATCGGCCATCGGGTCCCCCGCGAGACCGGCCAGCTCAGCATCATAGGCGAGCTCGAGGCCGGCTCGACCGTAACGTGGCGACGCGTAGCCGATCACCTGGCTCATCGTCCGGCTGCGGTAGACGCGATAGGACTCGCCGTTCGCATCCACCTCGTTGCTGGCGAGCAACTCCCCGTCACGGTCGTAGATCAGGCCTCGCGGCACGGTCCGGGCGGCGGAGATCACGGCGGGGTCGTACGGCGATCGGACGAGTCCTGGTGCCGCGACGACGGCCCAGTAGCCGGCCGCGCCGGCCAGCGTGCCGAATGCGACCGAGAGGACCAGCGCCACGTGGACGATGGTCCGTCCCAGGGGCCGACGGCGGGACGTCCCGGACAGCATCAGCGGGAACCTCGACGCAGGCGCCATCGCCAGCCACCGCCGGACGGTGGCGGCGGCGGCTCCACACCCTTGTCCGACAGGGCGAGCAGCAGCCCCACCACGACGGCGTTGGCCAGCAACGACGAACCGCCGTAGCTGATGAACGGCAGCGTCACCCCGGTCAGCGGCAGGACCTTGAGATTGCCGGCGGCGATGATGAACGCCTGGACGCCGACCACCAGGGCCAACCCCGTGGCGAGGATCGACCGGAAGTCGTCTGCCGCGGACGCGCCGATCCGAAGACCTCGCTCGACGATCACCAGGTACAGCCCGAGGATCGCCACGACGCCGATGAGCCCGAGTTCCTCCCCGAGCGCCGCCAGCGGGAAGTCGGTGTGGACCTCGGGGATCGGGAGGCGGCCGCCGACCTCGGGAAGTCCGTTCCCGAAGCCCATGCCCAGCAGGCCGCCCCGCGCGAATGCGTGGAGCGACTGGACGATCTGGTATCCGTCGCCGAGCGGGTCCGCGAACGGGTCGATCCAGATCGCCACGCGCGCCTGGACGTGTTCGAACAGGCTCGCCATGATCGCGCTGCCGGCGAGGAACATCAGGAGACCGATGATGACCAGGCTGACGCGCCCGGTCGCCGCGTAGACCAGCGCCAGGAAGACCGCGAAGAAGAGAAGGGCTGCGCCGAGGTCGCGCTGCACGACGACGATACCCAGGGCGATCGCCCACATCGCGACCATCGGGGCCAGATACGGCAAGGGTGGGAGCCGAACGGGCCCCAGTCGCGTGTCCTGCTCGATCAGGAGGGGGCGATTCTCCGACAGGTATCCCGCCAGGAAGACGACGAGGATCACCTTGAGCAACTCAGACGGTTGGCCGCCGATCGGCCCGATCCGGAGCGTCAGGCGCTGGCCGCCGACGTCCGCGCCGAACACGAACGTCAGGAGCAGGAGGCCGATCCCCAACGCGGCCCAGGTGTACTTGTAACTGCGCAGCCAGGTGTCGGAGCGGACGACGATGCCGAGCGTGGTGGCCACGACGACGGCCAGCACGAGCCACACCAGCTGGACGTTCCCAAGCCCCAGCGTCGTCTCTCCGATGTCCAACGTGACGAGGTCCTGGGGAAGTCGCTGCATCAGCAGGAGCGACAGTCCGCCGAGCATGCCGACGACCGGCAGCAGCACCTGGTCAGACCGCCGCCCCGCCAGGATCTGCGCGAGATGTGCTCCGCCCAGGGTCGCGAGGTAGATCGCAAGGCCGACCGGTTCGTAGGGCGCGATCGTGCCCGACAGGGTCAGTCCCAACGAGATGCTCCCGACCGAGAGGGCGACGGCGACGAGGATCAGCAGCTGGGTCTCGATCCACCGCATGCGGGGACGGATATGGCCGAGGACGCGCGGCATTGCCAGGGCCGGTGCTGCCGGTCGGCCCGCCGTCACGCGGCGCGCGCCCGTTCGAGTCGCAGGCGCACCTGGCCGATCGCGAGTTCGTCGCCATAGCCGAGGGGCGACACGGCGCCGACGGCGCGCCCGTTGATGAACGTCCCGTTCGTGCTCTCGAGATCCTCGATGTACCAGCCCCGGCCGCGGTAGGTCAGCACGGCGTGTTCGGAGGACGCGAACGGATCCTCGATGACGATCGTGTTGTTGACGTCCCGACCGAGCGTCGTGATCGCGTCGAGGTCGAATGACCGTCCGGTCTCCGGCTCACCCGACGGCGACGCCAGCACGACCAGCCGCCCAATGAGCTCCCGGGCTCCCGC
>JAOUEG010000197.1 GCA_029858845.1 Chloroflexota bacterium
GACGCATCGAGTGGATCAGGTGGTTGCCACCGATGGACAGGGCGTCCCCATCCCCCGTGATGACCCAGACCATGAGGTCCGGCCGCGCGGCCTTGAGCCCGGTCGCCAGCGTCGGTGCGCGACCGTGGATGGAATGGAAGCCGTACGTGTTCATGTAGTACGGCAGCCGGCCCGAGCAACCGATGCCGCTGATGAAGACGATGTTCTCCTTCGGGTAGCCGAATTCGGGCATCACCTTCTGGGTCTGGGCGAGGATGGAGTAGTCGCCGCAGCCCGGACACCAGCGAACTTCCTGGTCGGACACGAAATCCTTGCGGGTCAGCTGGATGATCCGTTCGTTCTCTGGGCTGAGCGCCGGCTGCGATGCGGCGGGCGTTTCACCGCGCCCGTTCGTCTCGATGGTCATGGCGTGATCTCCCCCAACAGGCGCTCGCCTTCGGCGACGATCTCCGCGATGCGGAACGGCTTGCCCCGGACACGGTCGTAGCCCACGGCGTCGATCAGGTACGTCGCCCGGATCATCATCAACAGCTGGCCGAGGTTGACCTCGGGAATCAGGATCCGACGGTAGTTGCGGAGCACGGTTCCCGTGTTGGCCGGGAACGGATTGAGATGTCGCAGCTGGGCATGTGCGACGGCATGTCCATCGGCCTGGAGACGCTCCACCGCGGACCGAAGGGCGCCGTACGTGGAACCCCAGCCGAGGACGAGCAGGTCGCCCCGCTCCGGGCCGAAGACCTCAAGGGGCGCGATGTCCCGTGCGATGCCGGCGACCTTCGCGCGACGCAGCTCCTGCATCCGATGGTGGTTGTCCGGGTCGTAGCTGACGTTGCCGATGATATCGGCCTTCTCGAGTCCGCCGATCCGGTGCTCGAGGCCCGGCGTGCCGGGTATGGCCCAGGGCCGCGCCAGAGTCTCCGGATCGCGCGCATACGGACGGTAGGTATCGGGGTCGGTCGCATTCGCGACGTTGATGGTCGCGAGATCGCTCGGGGCCGGGATCCGCCACGGCTCCGAACCCGTGGCCAGGAACGCGTCCGAGAGGTAGACGACGGGGGTCATGTACTTGAGGGCGATGCGCGACGCCTCGACCGCCATGTCGAAGCAGTCGCCGGGCGTGGCGGGGGCGACCACCGGGAGTGGCGAGTCGCCATTGCGCCCGAACATGACCTGGAGCAGGTCGGATTGCTCGTTCTTGGTCGGCATCCCGGTGGACGGCCCGGCGCGCTGGACGTCCACCACCACCAGGGGGAGTTCGGTCATGACGGCCAGGCCCATCGCCTCGGTCTTGAGGGCGATGCCGGGACCTGAACTGGCCGTGAGTCCGAGGGCGCCGCCGTAGCTCGCTCCGATCGCGGCACCGATCGCCGCGATCTCGTCCTCTGCCTGGAAGGTCTTGACGCCGAATGCCTTGTAGCCGGACAGCTGATGGAGGATCTCGCTCGCTGGCGTGATCGGATAGCTGCCGTAGAAGAGGGGGCGGTCCGCCAGGTGCGAGGCCGCCAGGAACCCGAGGGCGGTCGCCTCGTTCCCCGTGATGTTCCGGTACGTACCGGGCTCGAGGCGGGCCGGCAGGACCCGGTAGTGCGTGTGGAAGAGCTCGGTCGTCTCCCCGAAGGCGTAGCCCGCCTTGAGCGCTCGCTTGTTGGCCTCGGCGATGACCGGGCGAGCGGAGAACTTGCGGTCGATCCAGTCGGCCGTCGGCTCCATGCTGCGCTCGTACAACCAGAACATGATCCCGAGCGCGAAGAAGTTCTTGGTCAGATCCTTCTGCTTGCTGGTCATGTCCAGCCCTTCGAGCGCCCGCTCGTTGAGGGTGGTGATCGGGATCTCGAAGACCCGATAGGACGACAGCGAGCCATCCTGCAGCGGGTTGGACGCGTAGGCAGCCTTGTTGAGGTTGGACTGCGTGAACGCATCCGTGTTGACGATCAGCGCTCCGCCGGCGGGCAGATCGCCCACGTTGGTCTTGAGGGCGGCGGGATTCATCGCCACCAGGACGTCCGGCTCGTCGCCGGGCGTGTGGATCTCGGACGAGCTGAAGCTGATCTGGAACCCGCTGACACCGGGGAGCGATCCGGCCGGCGCCCGGATCTCGGCCGGGAAGTCCGGGAGGGTACTGATGTCGTTGCCGAAGACGGCGGCGGTCCGGGTGAACTGCGTGCCGGTCAGCTGCATCCCGTCCCCGGAATCACCCGCGAAGCGGATGGTTACCCGCTCGAGCTCCTGGACGTCGCCGAGGTCAGGCTCCGATTCGATCGTCGTCACGCGCCCTCCGGCTCCTCCAGCAGCTGGTGCGTCCGGGGCGGGAGGTTCAGGAGTTCCTCCGGGAACGACTCAGCGAGGTACTTGATGATGTCGTTCTGGCGGATGACCCCCACGAGGCGGCCATCCGGATCGATGGTCGGGATGTTGCGGTAGCGGCCCGTCTGCATCAGGTCGATCGCGTCGCGGATGGTCTGGTCGAGGTCCAGCGTCCGCGGGTCACGGGTCATCAGCGACTCGACCGGCTGGGACAGGTCCACCCCGCCGGCCACGATCCGACCGAAGATGTCGCGTTCCGTGAGGACGCCGACGAGTCGACCGTCCGTCTCGCATACGAACACCGAGTCGCCACTCCCGGTGCGACGGATCGCCTGGAGGCAATTCGCGAGGCTGGTCCCGGGCGGCACCGTGACGGGCTCTCGGCGATTCAGGACGCTCAGGCGTTCGTCGGTCAGGGCGGGAACCCGACGAACCAGGTCGCGTTCGGACAGGTCGGTCACGACGTGAAGTGTAGACCGTCCCCGCGCCCGACGGTTGCGGGCTGGTAGCCTCGCGCGGCCATGGATCGACATCGCCTCATCGGCATCGCCCTCGTCCTCGTCTCGGCCGCGGGATTCGGCTCGGGGACGATCATTGCCGCGCCGGTCTACGACACCGGGGTCGACTGGCTGACACTCGTCCAATGGCGGTTCCTCGCAGGCGCCGGCCTCGCCTGGGCCTGGGTCGCTGCGTCCGGCAGTCGGCGCAGGGCGGTCAGGCGTCTTTCCCGCCGGCAGGCAGCCGTGGCGCTCGGCCTCGGGGCGCTCTATACGGGCAACTCCGGGACCTACTACGCCGCCCTCGAGACGGTCCCGGCGGCGCTGGCCGGAGTCCTCGTGTACACGTACCCCGTCATCGTGGCGCTGCTCTCGATGCGCTTCGCGACGCGTCTGCCAGGCCGCCGACCGTGGCTCGCCCTCGCGGTGGCGCTCAGCGGCGTGGTGCTGGCGCTCGGCGGGATCGACGTCGCCACGGCTCCCCCGGCGACCGGTCTGTTCCTGGTGATGTTGTCCCCCCTCATCTACTCGGTCTGGATCGTGCTCTCGGCGCGCCTCTCCGGGGAGCGGCGGGACCGGCTGGGCAGCGACGCTCCGGCCGGAGAAGCGACGGCGGGCGACGCTGCCGTGACGACCGCCCTGATGATGAGCGCCACCGCCGGCGGTTTCGCCCTCGGTGGGGCACTCGCAGGTCGGCCGCTGGACCCGGCCGGGGTGCCGGTCGAGGCGTGGCCCGGCCTCGTGGCGATCGGGTTCGTCGCGTCCTTCCTGGCGATCCAGACCTTCTATGCCGGTACCCGGCGGATCGGCGCCGCGCAGGCCGCCCTGGTAAGCACCGTGGAGCCGATCTACATCGTGGTGCTGGCCGCAGTCGCCCTGGACCAACGGCTTTCGCCCGTGCAGCTGGTCGGCGCCGGCCTGATCCTGCTCGGCGTCGTGATCGCGCAGACGGCGCCGCGGGCGCCTGGAGCGCCGGAGCCCGCGACACCGCTGGATTCGGAGGTCGAGGGGGTTCCGATGCCCAGCTAGACGCGCTAGCCGCGTCCGGCGGCCTTCAGCATCGCCCGAGCGCCGGAGCTGACGAAGGCGCCCTCCGAACCCAGGCCGATGAACCGGAAGCCGAGCTCCAGGTGCTGCGCCAGGGCGGCGGCGTCGTAGATCAGGATGCCCGCGGACTTGCCGTGCCGATCGCACGCAGCCACGACGTGGGCCATGGCCGAGAGATACGAGGGATCGTCGAATCGCCCGGGCACGCGCAGCGCGTGGGAGAGATCAGCCGGACCGACGAACAGCACGTCCACCTCGTCCATCGCGGCGATCTCGTCCGCTGCGTCGACGGCTCCGCGCGACTCGATCTGGACGATCCCCACCACGCGATCGTTGACCACTCGAGCAACGTCGTCATGCGCGAGTGCGCCCATCCCGGCGCCCCGGGTCCGCAGCGCGATCCCCCGCTGGCCGGCGGGCGGATAGCGCAGGTACGAGACGGCCTCCCGGGCCTGGGCCGCCGACTGGATCTGCGGCAGCATGATCCCCGCCGCCCCGAGGTCCAGGGCGCGCCCCACGCGGAGCCGCTCAGCGGAC
>JAOUEG010000198.1 GCA_029858845.1 Chloroflexota bacterium
CAGTGGAGGCGGGACTGGCTCGCGTCCCCGGAGGCGATGTTCGTGGCCCTGGCCGACGAGGAGATCGTGGGGTGCGCCGGCCTGGGCCCGGACACCGACCGTCCGGACCGTGCCGGGCAGGCCCTCACGGCGGTCGCCCACGACTGGCGTCGGCGCGGCATCGCGACCCTGCTCAAGCGCCGATCGCTTGCCTTCGCTGCCGCCAACGGCATCTCCGAGGTCTACACGTGGACGCAGCAGCGCAATGTCCGGATGCGGGCGCTGAACGAGCGCCTCGGGTACGTGACCCGGTCCGAGAGTGTCACCGTTCGCGCGCCACTCCCGCTCAGGTGGCCGGTCGACTGACGCTGAGGTCGGTTTCGCGGTAGACTCCGCCGTCGGCGCGTCCCGCGCTCCCGATCCGAACGACACCCGCGCCAGCGCCCCCACGAACGACACAAGGAGCCCACGACCCCATGGGTGTACCCAAACGACGCGTCTCGCATGCGCGTCAGGGCGAGCGACGCTCGCACCTCGCCATCGACCTGCCGGATCTCGAGGAGTGCTCACACTGCCACGAGATGAAGCTGCCGCATCACGTCTGCCCCAACTGCGGCTGGTACCAGGGTCGCCAGGCTGTCGAGCTCAAGCCGGCCGGCGGAAGCGGCGACAGCGCCGACCGCTGACGCGGTGAAGGAGCCTCGGCCCGATCCATCCGAGGCGACCATCCCGGCTGCTGTGCGCGTCGCCGTCGACGCCATGGGTGGCGACCACGGAGCGTCAGAGGTCGTCCCGGGCGCGCTCATCTTCGCGCGCTCGAATCCGACCGACGAGGTGATCCTCGTCGGGGACGACGCAACCGTCCGGAGCCTGGCCGATCCACTCCCTCCGAACGTGCGGGTCGTGCACGCCGGCCAGGTCGTCGGGATGGACGAGCATCCGGCGCTCGCGCTCCGTGAGAAGAAGGACTCCTCGATCCTGGTCGCCACCGACCTCGTCCGTCGCGGGGAGGCGGATGCCGTCGTCACGGCCGGCCACACGGGGGCAGGCATGGCCGCCGCCGTCCTGCGCCTGGGCCGCCTGCCCGGCGTGGACCGACCCGCGCTCGCGGTCCAGATGATCACGGAATCGGGGCCGATGGTCCTGCTCGACATCGGAGCGAACCCCGACTCCACACCCGAGAACCTTGCCCAGTTCGCCCGGATGGGCGCGATCTTCGCCGAGCGGGTGCTGGGTGTGCGCGACCCTCGGGTCGCGCTGCTCTCGATCGGGGAGGAGAAGGGCAAGGGCGATGCCCGGATCCAGCGCGCCACGGAGCTGCTCGACGCCTCGACGTTGCGCTTCGAGGGCAACATCGAGGGCAAGGACCTGACGAAGCACCAGGCGGACGTCGTCGTCACGGACGCCATCGTGGGCAACGTCGTCATCAAGTTCTTCGAAGGTCTGTCGACGTTCATCTTCGACCTGTGGCGGGCCGAGTTCCAGCGATCGATCAGGGGGCGGATCGGCTATCTGTTGATGAAGCCCGGGGTCGAGCGGATCCGCAACGTCTTCGACTACGAGAAGGCGGGCGGCTCGCCGTTGCTCGGCGTGCGCGGGACCGTCATCATCACCCATGGACGAGCCACTCGACGGATGATCGGATTCGCCTGCGACGTAGCGGCCACGACGGCGCGCACTCGCGTGCCGGACATGATCGCCGAGTCCCTCGCCGCCGAACCGGTGAGTGTCGCTCGACCGGCCGGGAGCGACAGCCAGGAGGTGACCAAGTGAGCGGGCCGGAGCTGACCGTCGGACGTGGTGTCATCGCCGAGCTCGTCCGCCTGGCCGCATTCGAGGTCCCGGGCGTCGCCCGTGTCGGGTACGGCGGACCGTCCTGGCGCGGATGGTTCATGGGCCGGCCCGTTTCCGTGCGCGTGCGGGACGACGTCGTGCTCGTGCGATTGCGCATCGTCGCCCGACCGGGGCATCCGCTCGGACCGCTGGCGACCCACGTCAGGACGACCGTCGCCGCGACCGTGGAGCGGTTCCTCGGCCTGGACCTCGGGGCCGTGACCGTCATCGTCGATGGCGTCGGAGGCTGACCGTCAGCGGGGTCGACGCACGGGTCGTCGACTCGCCCTGGCCGCCATCTTCGAAGCCGACTTCGGCCAGCGCACCGCCGACGCGGTCCTTGAACGACACCTGATGGAGTCCGAACGGGATGCGACGGCCGCAGCCCTGGCACGTGAACTCGTCGGGATCGTCGTCGCCCATCGCGACGAGATCGATGCGACCATCACGGAGCTCGCGCCGCAGTATCCGGTCACCGGGCTGGCCCGGATGGATCGCGCATTGCTCCGAACCGGCATCGGCGAGGTGCTACACTCCGCCACGCCGGCCCGGGTGGCCATCGCCGAGTGGGTCGAGCTGGCACGCACCTACAGTGGAGAACCGATGAGGCGCCTGATGAATGGCGTTCTCGGGAACATCGCAGCAGAGCCCAGCGGCCCACCGCCGACGGCATCATCACCAAACTCCGAGGAGGGAGTCAGTGGCCACAACGTACGACCGGCTCAAGAAGATCGTCGTCGAGCAGCTCGGCGCCGACGAGGATGAGGTCAAGCCGGAGGCGTCGTTCGTCGACGATCTCAACGCTGACTCGCTCGACCTCGTCGAGCTCATCATGAGCCTCGAGGAGGAGTTCGGGACGGAGATCTCGGACGAGGATGCGGAGAAGATCCGCACCGTCCAGGACGCCGTCGACTACATCGACGAGCGCTCCTCCTAGGCCACTGTCGGCCCCGTCCGAGTGCGACCCGGGCAGGCCTTCGCCGAGCGACTCCGCCTCCCGGTCCGGGACCTGGACCTGCTGGAGCAGGCCCTGGTCCATTCGAGTTGGCTGCATGAGCACCCGGATGCCGCACTCGGCCACAACGAGCGCCTTGAGTTCCTCGGGGACGCCGTCGTGAACCTGTCCATCTCCGAGGCGCTGTACACGCGCCATCCGCGTGATGACGAGGGGGAGCTTTCAGCGCGCCGGGCGGCGATCGTGTCGACCGCGGGACTTGCGATGCTCGCCGGACGGATCGATCTCGGACCGCACCTGTTGCTCGGAGAAGGGGAGTCCCAGCGCAGTGAGCGGCGACGACCGTCGCTGCTCGCCTCGTCGTTCGAGGCGCTTGCGGGGGCGCTGTACCTCGATCTTGGTTACGAGACCGTCCGTGACTGGCTCATCGGGCTCGCCGAACCCGAACTCGTCCTCGAGGCCCCGGTCATCTCCCTCAAGAGCCCGAAGAGCCGGCTGCAGGAGTACACCCAGCGCCGATCCGGCGAGCGACCCGAGTACCGACTCGTTCATGCCTTCGGCCCGGATCACGACAAGTCGTTCGAGGTCGACGTCGTTGTCGACGGCCTCGTCCTTGGCGTTGGTACGGGCGCGACGCGCCGGGAGGCCGAGACCGAGGCTGCGGCACGAGCGCTCGAATCGTTGGCAGCCACGGCGGCCGAGCACCCACGGTCGGACGAGCGCGCCGGGACGGCCGATGGCAGCTCACGTGGTTCGGGTGATGTCGGCGGTCCCATGGCCGATGCGATCGAAGCGGCCATGCCAACGATCGAGGTCACGAAACGATGACCGAGGCCCCGGAGCGTCCGCCTCGGCGCCCGGCGTCGCGTCTCCTGGCGTTGCGACTTCAGGGGTTCAAGTCGTTCGCGGAGCGCACCAGCGTCGAGTTCGGTGGCGGGATCTCGGCCGTCGTCGGACCCAACGGATCCGGCAAGAGCAATCTGGCCGACGCCTTGCGGTGGGCCCTCGGAGAACAGGGTCGAGCACTCCGGTCGCGCAAGGCCGAGGACGTCATCTGGGCGGGTTCGGAGAGACGGGCGGCCCTGGGGATGGCGGACGTCACCCTGGTCCTCGACAACAGTGATGGGCTCCTGCCCGTGGACTTCCAGGTCCTCGAGCTTGGGCGACGGCTGTATCGGAGTGGCGAGAACGACTACCTCCTCAACAAGCAGCGGATCCGCCTCCGGGACCTGGTCGACCTGCTCGACGGTGCCCACCTGGCGGACAACGCGTTCCTGTTCATCGGCCAGGGGATGGTGGATCAGGCCCTGGCCCTGCGCCCGGAGGAGCGTCGCCCGCTGTTCGAAGAAGTCGCCGGGGTCCGCCGGCACGAGCGGCGCAGGCGAAAGGCCGAAGCCCAATTGGGCGAATCCGAGGCGAACCTCGCCCGGGTCGACGACATCCTCGCCGAGCTTCGACCGCAGGCACGGCGACTCGCCGCCCAGGCGGACCAGCAGACCACGCGATCGTCGGTGGGCGATGAACTCGCCATGGCGCTCCTGGCCAGCACGCACGCCAGATGGCACGAG
>JAOUEG010000199.1 GCA_029858845.1 Chloroflexota bacterium
CTGAACCAGCGCCGAACGGGCGCATTACGCGGGCCGTTCGGCCCCCGCCGGTCCTCGTCGGTTTCGCGTCAGGGTGCGGAAACCCGGCCGGGCGCGATCGGCGCCTGGCCGGCGGCGCCGGAATCCGCGCCGCCGGACTCCGACGCGACGCTCGGGACGAGCTCTGGGACCGAGGTTGATGCCGCCATCGCCTCGAGTTCCGCCTCGATCGCGGCGCGGAACGCGGGCAGCCCGGCGCGAACCGCCCGCGACAGCGGCGTTCCGAAGCCGAAGCGATGGCCGGACAGCCCGATGAAGGTGCCCGGTACGGGCCTCTTGCGGATGACACCTGCGAGGCCGACGGCCAGGTCGATCGGCAACTGGTGGGATGATCGCGGCGTGAAGGCCGCCCGGGCGGCGAGGGCGCACAGTGGCACCCGGACCAGTTCCCCGGGCGGCGGGCCGATGACCGCATCGATGATCACCGCCTGAACGCCATCGGGCAGATCGAGCAGGTCCTCGGTCCGCAGGTTCGGACACCGCCGGACCTCGATCCTGGAAGCGAGCACAGGAGTCAACGAGGGCAGCAGCGTCGCGGCCGCCGTCAGCGCCGCGCCGTCATCGCCCCGGTCGGCATTGCCGCAGACCACGAGGCGGACCACCGGCCGTGGGAGTGTCGTCATGACTGGTCCTCCACGCGTAGATCCAGGAAGTGCGTCGCACACGAGATGCACGGGTCGTAACTCCGTATGAGTTGTTCGAATCGATGGGTCGCCGCGGCGTGGTCGAGCCCAAGGACCATCGGGGCGAATGCCGTGAGATCGGCCTCGATGGCGGCCTGGTTCTGGCTCGTCGGGGGGACGATGGAGGCCTCGGCGATCCGGCCCCGTTCGTCCAGTCGGTAGCGGTGGAACAGGAGGCCACGCGGGGCCTCGGTGGCCCACGCAGCGATCCCGGGACCCGGAGCCCACGGCTCCATGGGTCGGGCCGGCTCGCCGTACCCGTCGATGATCTCGATGGCGACGGCCACGGCGTGGACGATCTCGACCGCCCGAGCCGCGATGCCCCAATAGGGATTGCGAGCGATCGCGGTGGCGAGCCCGGACCGGTCCAGCGCCGCCAGGGCCAGCGGATGGAGCTGCTCGCCTGCCAGGGTCACGCGCGAGGCCGGACCGAGCAGGTAGGCGCGGCCGTCCCGGTCGCGGGCCTGCAGCGCGTGCGACCAGGGCACCTGCTGCTCCTGGAAGGCGCTTTCCCACGCTCCCGGCTCGATGTCCATGCCGTCGTTCGAGACGATGCGTCCCTCGTTCATGGGGTAGTCCGTCGCGTGGCGCAGCGAGACGAGGAGCGGATCGCGCTCGAAGTCGGGCACCGAGAAGCCGGCGACCCAATCCACCGTCGCCAGGGCGCCACGGAGGGCGTCGTCCAGCTCGGGCCGGATCTGGGCGAGGTCGGCCGCGCGCGGCACCCGGGAGAAGCCGCCCACTCGGACGCTCACCGGGTGGATGGGGCGCCCGCCGAGGAGGCTCACGAGCCGGTTGCCGACGCGTTTGATCGCGAGGCCGCGCTCGACGGCGGCGCGATCGACTCGGGCGAGTTCCACGGCGCTGGCGAGCCCGGCGAAATCCGGTGCGTGCAACAGGTACACGTGGAGGGCGTGGCTCTCGATCCACTCGCCGCAGTAGAGCAGCCGGCGGAGCGCCCGCACCGAAGGATCGATCACGACGCCGAGCAGGTCCTCGAAGGCATGGACCGCCGACATCTGGTAGGCCACCGGGCAGATCCCGCAGATGCGGGCGACGATGTCCAGCACGTCGTCCGGTGTTCGACCCAGGACGAGCTGCTCGAAGTAGCGCGGCGCCTCGAAGATCGCGAGGTGCGCCTCGGTGACGTTGCCGTCGCGGACGGCGAGTCGGAGCGACCCCTCGCCCTCGACCCGGGTGATCCCGGTCACGTCGAAACGCCGCTCGCCCACCGCGACCTCACCGCCGTGCATCGCCGCCTACCTCCTGGCTCGGGGTGTCGCCGGCAGGCGCGGCCGGTCCCGGCGGACCACCCAGATCGTCGATCGCGGATCGGAACGGCCGGGCGTAGGCGGTGAACCCCGAGAACAGGGCCGCCGTCTCGGTAGCGGGACGGCCATCGCGCCCGAACCACGCCACCAGGCTTCCCGTGTTGGCCGCCTCCCGTGGTCCGAAGCAGCCGTAACAGCCGCGGGCGAACGCCGGACAGATCGCGCCGCACCCGGTGTGGGTCACCGGCCCCAGGCATGGCTCGTTCCGCGCCACCAGGACGCAGACCGTTCCCTGACGCTTGCATTCGAGACAGACGGCTTCGTTCGGGATCTGAGGCCGCCGACCGACGGCGAGCGCGGTGAGGAGCTCCAGCAGCTGCTGCGGGTCGATCGGGCACCCCCGCAGCTCGGCGTCCACCGTCACGTGGTCCGAGATCGGCGTGGACGTCGCGAGGGCGTCGACGTAGGCCGGGTCCGCGTAGACCGCGCGACGGACGATCTCGTGGTCGCGCCAGTTGCGCAGGGCCTGGATCCCGCCGGCCGTCGCGCAGGCGCCGATCACGACCAGCAGCGTCGCCTGGCTCCGGATCCTGATGATCTCCTCGGCCTGTTCGGGCGTGCTGATGGATCCCTCGACGAGGACGATGTCGAACGGCCCGGAAGACCGATGCGAGGAGGCTTCCGCGAACTCGACCAGGTCGAATGCCGCGACCAGGTCCAGCAACTGGTCCTCGAGGTCCAGGAGCGTCAGCTGGCATCCGTCGCAGGAGGCGAACTTGACGACGCCCAGCCTCGGTCGCCGGGGCGCCGCGCCGCGGGGGGTGGGGGTTCGCGTGGCGAGCATCACCAGCCCTCCCGTCCGAAGGCACGGCCGAGCTCGCCCAGGGAGAAGACCGGGCCATCGCGGCATACGAAGCTGGGCCCGAGCTGGCAGTGGCCGCACAGACCCACGCCGCAGGCCATGTGGCGCTCCATCGTCACCCAGATGCGGTCGCGGGCGACCCCGAGATCGCCCAGCACGTCGGCGGTCGCCTCCATCATCCGCTCCGGCCCGCACACGAACGCGACGGCTCGGGAGCCGTCCCAGCTGGCCTGTTCCAGGAGCGTGGTCACGACGCCGACTCGCCCGAGCCACTCCGGCCCCGCCCGATCCACCGAGGAATGGACCTCGAGATCGTCGCGTCCCGCCAGCTCGGACAGTTCGTCCGCGAAGAGGCGGTCGGACGGGGTTCGCGCGCCGTACAACAGGCGGACTGCCCCGAAGCGCTCCCGCTCCCGCAGGACGACATCGAGCAGGGGTCGGAGCGGAGCCAGGCCGATGCCGCCCGTGACGACGATGACGTCGCGGCCGTACGCGGCCTCGAGCGGCCAGCCGCGACCCAGCGGCCCGGTGACGCCGATGGTCTCGCCCGGGCGCAGCGAACACAGGGCCCGCGTGGCGGCACCGGCGGCGCGGATCGTGAGTTCGAAACCATCATGGTGGAAGCGCGAGATGGAGATCGGCGGGGCGGAGATCCCCGGGAGAGCGGCCATGACGAACTGCCCCGGTCTTCCGGTCAGCAGCGAGGCGTCCTCGGTCTGCAGGTGGAGGGTCACGACGTCAGGCGTCTCGTGGCGGACGTGGCTCACCAGCACGGTCCTCGAGATGATCGGGACGCGCGAGATCGGCCGACTCTCCGCGGGCCGTGGAGTCGGATTGACGGGCGCGAGCGGCTCCACGGTCTCGATACCGCCGCCATCGGGCCCTGCCACGACCATCAATTCAGCTCGGACGTCGATGCCGACGGGGCACCAGGTGATGCACCGACCGCATCCGACACACCCGGAGGTCCCGAACTGCTCCCACCACCCGGCGAACTTGTGGGTCAGCCATTGGCGGTAGCGGTCCTGGACGCGCGGACGGAAATTGCCCCCGGCGACGCGGGCGAAGCCGAGTGTGAAGCAGCTGTCCCACACCCTCCCGGCGATCGCCTCGGAGCCGGCGAGGTCCGAGGACTGCGTGACGCTCGTGCAGAAGCACGTCGGGCAGACGAGGGTGCAATTGGTGCAGGCCAGGCAGCGTTCGGCGACCTCGGCCCAGTGCGGGCTGTCGGCCGCCGCGAGGAGCCGTTCCGGCAGGCCGGCCGTCGGGATGGGATCGCCCATGCGCGCGCGTGCTCCGGCAACGTCCCTCCGGGCGCGCGCGATCTCGTCCGCCGTCGCCGGTCGGGTGCCGATGCGGTACGCGAGGTAGCGCCCGACGTCGGACCCGGGCCGGACCACGAACCCCTCGTCGAGCTCGGTCAAGGCGAGGTCGAAGGAGCCCGTGACCTCGGGCCCGGTGCCCATCGAC
>JAOUEG010000010.1 GCA_029858845.1 Chloroflexota bacterium
CAAGCGAATTGAACTTCTCGGGGAACTTCAGGAACTCGACGACCTCCTGGAGCTCGGTCTTGGCCTCGTCCACCCCGGCGACGTCCGAGAACGTCACGACGGTCTTGTTGCCCAGGAACATGCGCGCCCGGCTCTTGCCGAAACTGAGCGCCTGGTTGTTGGTGCCCTGTGCCTGGCGCATCATGAAGAAGATGAAGCCGCCGATGATGAGCAACGGCAGGACGGCAGTGAGCAGCAGGCCCAACCACGACGTATCCGGTGCCGGCTCGGCGGAATAGACGTTCGAAGCAAGCGTCTGGCCACCCTGTTGGGCAGCCGCCTGCATGTCACCGAACACATCCTGGAGGACGCTCGGGACGGTGACCTGGTACGTCTCGTTCGTCGACTTGAGCTCGACTTCCAGCGTCGTGCCCTGCTGGACGACCGAATCCACCTGGCCGGCTTGGACCTGCGCCAGGAACTCCGAATACCCCTTGGTGTTCGGGGTCGAGGTCGATGAGATCCACGTGAACAGCAGTGCGGCCGTCCCAACCACGAGGACCAGCATCACGATGCCGTTGCGGAAGAACTTCGGGTTCAAGAGGGAGCCTCCGGGGTGAACGGACGCCGACCCTGCGGCATCACGTGCTGTGAGTATAGCGGTGAGGAGGCCGATACCCCCGTGGCCGATCCTGCCCGCCATCCATCCCTACGCACGGAAACCGCCGCCGGATGGCGGATCGCCGCGAAGGTGAAGGAATCGAAACGACCCCCCGGTGGTCCGAGAGGTCGTCCCTGAGTTCGATTTGGTAGCGGAGGGCGGATTTGAACCACCGACCAAGGGCTTATGAGTCCCCTGCTCTACCACTGAGCTACTCCGCCGCGCCCCCGATTCTACCGCACCCCCGCGAGACCTGGCCACCCTCCCACGAGTGGCCGCGAGGGAGGCGCCTCACGCTCGATCGACCTCATGGAGTCGACCGGTGGCGACATCGAAGATGAGCCCGTGGACCGGCACGTCAAGGAGCAATGGATGCTCCCGGAGGACGGCCACCTGGGCCAGCAGATTGGCCTGCAGGTCAGCGAAGCTCCCGAAGTCGACGCGGATCTCGCCCGCGTCCACGCCCACGGACGCACCCAGGGAATCGCGCAACGCATCCTCGTCGGCCCCGTGCAGGCCGCAGCCGGTGTGCTGGATCACGACGACCTCGTTCGTGCCCAGCAGCTGCTGGCTCACGATGAGCGAGCGGATCACGTCGTCCGTCGCCAGGCCTCCCGCGTTGCGGATGATGTGGGCATCTCCCGTACGCAGGCCGAGCGCCTCCTCCACGTCCAGCCGGGCGTCCATGCACGCGACGATCGCCAGTCCCGAAAGGGGTGCTGCGGTGAGCGCCGACCGGTCGAAGGCCTCGGTGTAGCGCTCGTTCTCGGCGAGCAGGCGGGCGTATTCGCGACCGCCCCCCGGAACATGTCCCATGCTCCCGACCGCCGGCGTCAGTCGAGTCGGATGGCGTGTTCGGCCATCATTCGGATGGTCCGAACAGGACCGTCAGCCAGCGCTCGAGAGGCGAGATGCCGACCGCATCCGCGCCGACCCGGACCGCGGCGGATCCGGGTGCGTCGGGCGCCAAGGCGGGCGCGTCCGGCGCCAACGTGAATGCCACCTCGCGGGGTGATCCGAGCCCATAGGCGCGGGCCTGTTGCTCGACGTACCGCTGGCGACCGATGAGGTCCAGCTCGCGCTGCAGCGAGGCGACCTCGAACCGGAGCCCGACGTTCCCGGCAGAGATCTCATCGGCGTGGGCGGTCGCCGCGGATGCCGCACCGACCTGGCGGACGAAGACGATCACGATCCAGGCAGCAAGGATCCCGCTGACGATGGCGGCCATGCGACGCCGCGTGATGCCCGCGATGGGCAGCGCTGCGAGTCCAGGCTCGGGCGTTCCGTCCACGGCGGTTGGATCGATCGCTCCGTCCGCCTCGATGGGCAAGTCGGTCGGATCGGGAGCGTCGGCGGCGTCGGGCGGCGTGGGGCGTAGCCGATGCAGCATCGCGGGGAGCGTAGCTACGTGTAGCTGGCGTGTCAACCGCGTTCTCGTGACAGCCAACCTGTCACGCACGTGGGCCAACGTCACGCTAGACTGCGCCTCATTCCGAACATCTGTTCGGTTCCTCAAGCTGGATATGCCACCGATGCGCACCTATGCCCCCGCCGATGCCCCGTCCGTCCTCGCCCGCCTCCTTGACGAGCCGTCGCTTGCCCGTGGCGTCGTGCACCATGCCGTCATCCCGCAACGGGCGGCGACGTTCGCACCGATGCCCGAGTGGCTCGATCCACGGATCGTCAGCGGGCTGGCGGATCGTGGCATCGACCAGCTGTACACGCACCAGGCCGAGGCGGTGGAATCCGTCCATCGCGGCGAGGATGTCGTCGTCGTCACGCCGACGGCATCGGGCAAGACGCTGTGCTACGCGCTGCCGACGCTCCAGTCGATCGCGGACGATCCGTCGGCGCGAGCGCTCTTCCTGTTCCCTACCAAGGCTCTCGGCCAGGACCAGGTGGCTGAATTCGGTGAGCTGTCGGCCGCGGCCGGACTATCCATCCTCACGTCGACCTATGACGGCGACACACCGGCCCCGATCCGGTCGGCCATCCGTTCGGCAGGGCAGGTCGTGGTCACCAACCCGGACATGCTCCACTCCGCGATCCTGCCGCACCACACGAAGTGGTTCCAGCTGTTCGAACAGCTCAAGGTCATCGTGATCGACGAGCTCCACACCTATCGTGGCGTGTTCGGGGGACACGTGGCCAACGTCCTGCGACGACTCCTCCGGATCTGCGCCCACTACGGCAGCAGGCCGGTCATCGTGTGCTGCTCCGCGACGATCGGCAATCCCGGTGGTCTGGCCGCGATGCTCACCGGACGGTCGGCTCGGCTCGTGGACCGCAACGGAGCCCCGGCGGGCGAGCGTCACGTGCTCCTGGTCGATCCTCCGATCATGGAACCGGCCAGCGGGGCGCGGAGCTCCGCGGCAACCCTCGCCCAGCGATGGGCCCTGCCCTTCCTGCGGGCCGGCCGCCAGACGATCGTGTTCGGTCGCTCGCGGGTCGCCGTCGAGATCCTGCTCACGGGACTGCGCGAATCGCTCCGCGAGAGCTACGGACCGCGGTCCCGCGTCCGCGGCTATCGCGGCGGCTACCTGCCCACGGAGCGGCGCGCCATCGAGCGAGGCCTCCGCGACGGCGAGATCCTCGGCGTGGTCGCGACGAACGCCCTCGAACTGGGGGTGGACATCGGACGGCTGGACGTGGCCGTCCTTGCCGGCTACCCGGGATCGGTGGCCGCCACGTGGCAGCAGTTCGGACGGGCCGGTCGCCGACAGGGGACGAGCGTGGCGGTGCTCGTTGCATCCGGCTCACCCGTGGACCAGTACGTCATCCACCATCCGGGATTCCTGCTCGACAACACGCCGGAAGAGGCCCGGCTGGATCCGGACAATCTGCACGTCCTGCTTGCCCATCTCAGGGCGGCGACGTTCGAGTTGCCATTCGAACCGGGCGAAGTGTTCGGACCGGGTCCCGCCGACGACCTGCTGGCCTTCCTCGCGGAGGAGCGTCATGTCCGGCAGGCCGACGACGGCCGCTGGTACTGGTCCAGCGAGAACTTCCCGGCCTCGGAGATCTCCCTTCGAGCGGCGGCCCCGGAGAACGTCGTGATCATCGACACGACGCCGGACCGGCCACGCGTCCTCGGCGAGGTGGATCTGTTCAGCGCCCAGGTGCTCGTCCACGAGCGCGCGATCTACATCCACGAATCTGTTCAGTACTACGTCGACCGACTCGAGTGGGGCGAGCGCAAGGCCTACGTCCATCGCGTGGACGTGGATCACTACACCTACGCGAACCGTGCGGTGACCCTCAAGCCCCTCGAGATCTTTGCTGAGGCGCCGGCGACCGGCGGTCGCAAGATCCACGGCGAGGTGATGGTGGCCAGCCTGGTCACCCTGTTCAAGAAGCTCAAGTTCCTGACGGATGAGAACGTGGGCTGGGGTCCCATCGATCTGCCCGAGCTGGAGCTGCAGACGACCGCGTACTGGTTGACGGCGGAGAGCGTGCGGGGAACATGGCGTCGGGACGACCTCGATGTCGCCTTGCTCGGCGCGGGGCGCGCCATCCAGACCGTCGCCGCCGTCCTGTTGATGGGCGATCCGCGCGATCTGGGCCTGGTCACGCAGGTCCGGTCTCCCCATGCCGAGCAGCCGACCATCTACCTGTATGAAGCCGTTCCCGGCGGAATCGGCCTGGCCGAGCGGCTCTGGCAGCGCCACGCGGAACTCGTGGCCGGCGCCGCCGATCTGATCTCCGCCTGCTCGTGCGACGGCGGATGCCCCGCCTGCACGGGACCCCGCCTGGAACCGGGCGTGGATGCCAAGGCCCTGGCGCTGCGCCTCCTTGCCGAGCTCGGAGCCGACGCCGGGTCGCTCGCGAGA
This sequence comes from Chloroflexota bacterium, assembly GCA_029858845.1. GTDB lineage: Bacteria > Chloroflexota > Limnocylindria > Limnocylindrales > CSP1-4 > SPCO01. The sequence goes on from JAOUEG010000010.1 coordinate 4,471, forward strand.
TGACCTTGCCGGCGACACGCCCGTCGGACGACCTCGCCCGACGTTTGGAGCGATTCCGAGCGGGCCGTCTGGACCGTGGCCGTCCGGACGGTCTCCTGCCGCACCGACCGATCGGGTCCGCGGAGCTGGCCGATCGACTCGCGACCACACTCGAGGGTGAGGTGATCCAGGGTCCGACGGGTCGATTCGTCCGGATCGAACGGGAGGCCGTCACGATCGCGGTGGACCGCGACCGGCTGGCAAGCCTGCCGGGCCAGCCCCAACCGGATCGGCCGCTCGTCTGCCTGGACACGGAAACGACCGGGCTCGCCACCGCCGCCGGGACGGTCGCGTTCTGCGTCGGCCTTGGTTGGTGGCATGGCATGTCGTTCCGCCAGGTTCAGCTCCTGCTCCCGGATCATTCCGACGAGGCGGCCCTCCTCGAAGAGCTCGGCCGGCACATCCCGCCGAATGCCTGGCTTGTGACCTACAACGGCCGCGGCTTCGACTGGCCGTTGCTGGTGGCCCGCTACCGCCTGGCGCGACGGGATGCGCCGATGCACGACGGACACCTTGACCTGCTTCCGATCGTCCGTCGCCTGTTCCGCCATCGGATGCCTGATGCCCGGCTGCGAACGGCCGAGGAGTTCCTGCTGGGGATGGTCCGTCACGATGACGTCGACGGTTGGGAGATCCCCGCCCGCTACCTGGGATTCCTGCGCGGCGGGCCGGCGCATCCGCTGCTCGCGGTCGTGCGCCACAACCATGAGGACGTCCGCTCGCTGGCGCGGATCATCGCACTCCTGGATGCCGACTACGCATCCTCCGACGCGCGCCGATCGGTGCCCGCCGGCGACCTCGCGGGCCTCGCCCGCGCATTCGTCCGTATCCGTCGTCCGGAGGATGCCCTCGCCTGCCTTGAGGAGGCCCTGGAGCGTGATCGCTCCAGTGGATCGCGCTCGCCCGTGGGCCTGGGCGGACGTCGGTCGACCACCCAGTCGACGCCGTGGTGGTCGCCGCACACCGTGGCAGATTTCGGCGGGCCGCCGCGACCTGCCAACTCGGATGCCCTTGCTGCGCGGCGCGCCGCGTTCGACGTCCCCTGGGACATGGAGCGGATCGCCGTGGACCGGGCCCATCTGCTCCGCCGGCTGGGCCGCCATGGCGCCTCCGAGGAAGCCTGGACGGCGCTCACGGCCGGCCCAGGGCGCACACCTGTCCTGGCCTGGATCGAGGTTGCCAAGCTGCGCGAGCATCGCCTTGGCGATCGGGCCGGCGCTCTCGCGGCGGCACAGGCTGGCCTGATGGCAGCGGAGCGGCGTCGTTCGTCCGGCATGCCGGAGCCGCGCATGGAAGCGGACTTGCTGCGACGGATCGCGCGCCTGCGTCGCCCGCGTGGATCAGCTCGGCGGCGGATCCGTCCGCACCTGGGTCCCTTCGCTCATGACGAACCGACGCACCCGCTCACGGACCGCGCGCGTGCGAACGGACGCCAGGTCCGGCACGCCGGAGAGACCGACGCGCTCCACGGCAAGGGATCCAGCAGCGGCGGCGAACCGGAGGTCCGCGCCCAGGCGGCGTCGCAGCAGCCCGGCCAGGGACGGTCGTAGGGTCACGGCGACCAACGCTGCCAGGAACGTGTCGCCGGCACCGGTGGGATCGACTTCGGACTCGGTCTCGGTCGGCAGGTACCGCAGCGATCCGGTCGGGCCATCGGCTCCGACGCTGACAAGGAGACCTCCCCGATGACCCTGGGTGACCAGGAGGCGCGCCCCGTCATGGAGGTGACCGGTCAGCGTCGCGACCGAGGTCTCGTCATCCACGTCCTGCTGGCTGACGCCGACGATGTCGGCCCGGCGGATGAGCTTGCGCTCGGATGGCGCGAGGAGCCCCACCGGCCGCCCGGGCCGAAGTTGCCGGAGCATGCCCTGCCAGCCGACGGCGACGAGCGCTGAGTCGCCGACGACGGCCAGCCAGTCGTCACCGATCTCGCCGGCAACCGGCGTGAAGGACCAGCCTCGGGCACGTAGCCAGGATTCGGGCACGAGAACCGGGTCGAGGGAATCGCCGACGCTCACGGCGGTCTGCCGGCGCCCCCCCGGGGTCTCGACATTGTGGAAGACCGGTCCCTCGCGCAGCGGAACGATGAGCAGGTCCACACCGGCAGAACGGAGACCGTCCAGTTCATGCGCCTGTGCCGCAGCCTGATCGGCACCGACGACGGCCGCCGTCCGGAGGCCGAGGCGCGCGGTCGTGAGCGCCGCGTAGGTGACGCCTCCGCCGAGTCGCCACCCACGGATGTCGTCCGATGCCACGTCGCGCGAGGCCGAGCCGACGTGAACGACATCGATCGACGCGGGGCTCATGACACCTCCCGGGCGTATACTGCGCGACTCGCATCGAGGTTGAAGCCGCCGTGTTCTTCTACGAACTCCACGAGGGCGACGACGAGGTTTACTCCGACGTCCTCGTCGTCAGCGAGTCCGAATGGGAACCGCAGGAATTCTTCGAACTCGTCCAGCGCGTCCGTCGGGACGTCCAGGACCGGTTCACCCAAGATACGCTCAGCGAGGCCATCGCTGCCGTTCTGGAGCGCGACTATGGTTTCGTGTTTGTGAGTGACGATCGCCTCGCGGCTGCGGTCAACGTATCGACCGACGAGGCTGACAACTTCCTGGCCGACCTTGGCGCCGACCTTGATGACGAGGACGATGACGACGGGGACGATGACGACGAGCCCCGGGGCGACTTCCGGACGATCGTGGCCGACCTCGATATCGACGGCGGCTCGCGCCTCAACTGACGGAGTCGTCCCGCTGCGGAGCCCGAACCCGGACATCGCCATCGATGACGTTCGAGGACACCCGGGCCGGTCGTTGAACGATCGGACTCCCGTCGATCGGGCGACTACTTGCTGAAGAGGATCTCGACCACGTCCCCGTCCCGCACGACGTAGGCCTTGCCCTCGGACCGGAGCCGGCCGTGCTTGCGAGCCTCGGCCATCGATCCAAGGGCGATGAGGTCCTCATAGGCCACGGTCTCGGCCCGGATGAAGCCCCGCGCCAGATCCGTGTGGATCGCTGCGGCGGCATCCACGGCGGTGGATCCCTCCGGGATCGGCCACGCGCGAACCTCGTCGGGTCCCGCCGTCAGGAACGAGATCAGTCCGAGGAGGCGATAGGACAGGCTGATGACGCGATCGAGGCTCGAGCCCTCGATACCGAGCTCCTCCATGAACACCGCCGCATCGTCGGGCTCGAGCTCGCCGAGTTCCATCTCGATCCGCGCGGACAGCGCGTCCACCATCGCGTGGCGGTGCTCGTAGCCGGCGGCCAGGGACGCGACGAGATCCGCTTCCCGCGCCACGTCGCCCTCACCGACGTTGAGGAGGACGAGGACCGGCTTCTCGGTCAGGAATCGAAAGCCGCGGATGGCCTTGGTCTCGTCGATGTCGAGATCAAGGTCACGGATGGGGGCGCCCCCCTCGAGTCCCTCGTGGATCCGGCGCAGGACGATCTCCTCGCGCTCGGCGGCCTCGCGCTCTGCCTGGGTGCCGTGGCGCCCGCTGCCCTTGAGCCGATCCAGCCGGCGTTCGGTCATGGCCAGGTCCGCCAGCATGAACTCGAGGTCCAGCTGCTCCAGGTCACGCCCGGGATCGACGCTCCCCGCCGGGTGAGGGTGGGCGGGATCGTCGAATGCCCGGACGACATGGAGCAGGGCGTCCGAATCCCGCAGGCGGGCCAGGTGGTCCGGCGGCAACTCCTCGGTGCCGACCCTGCCCTCCGAGGATGCCGGGGGCGCCGGCAGGTCGACGTAGGTCACGTCGGCATGCACGATCTTCTTGGGCTTGAAGATCTCGGCAAGTCGATCAAGGCGTTCGTCCGGGACCTTGACGACTCCCACGTTGAGCGTGACACCGCCGTACCCGCCGGTCTCGGCATGCCCACGTGTCAGGGTGTTGAAGACGGTCGTCTTGCCGCTCCCGGCAAGCCCGACGATGGCGATCTGCATCGGCCGATCGTAACGGTGCAGGGACTCGCGCGCCGATCGGCGAGGGCGCCGTCAGTAGCCGGCTGTCGGATCCACGACGTTCAACAGCGGCTCAACGCCGGCAAACCGCCTCAGGTTGTCGCAGAAGAGCTCCACGCTCCGGTCCAGGACCCGCCCACTGGACCATGCCGTGTGCGGGGTGACGATCACGTTCGGCAGGTCGTAGAAGGACGACATCGGCGGCAGCGGCTCATCGCGGAAGGTGTCGAGGACCGCTCCGCCGAGTGGGCCGTCCCTCAGGGCGCGCAACAATGCCCGCTCATCGACGAGGCGCCCGCGGGCCACGTTGATGAGCCAGGCGCCGGGCTTCACCATCCCAAGGGTGTCGTCGTTGATCATGTCCTCTGTCTCCGCGGTCAGTGGCGCGGCAAGGACGATGAAGTCCGATTCCCCGAGGAGCTCCGGAAGGGTCTCCGGACCACCGACGCGATCGAGCATGACCTCGCCGAACGATCTTTCGTCCGAGCTGGCGGCCGCCACGTTGCCGGCGTTTCCCTCCTCACCTTCCGCTCGGCGTCGCACGGCCACGACGCGGCAGCCGAACGCGGTCGCCAGCGCCCCGACGGCGCGGCCGATGGAGCCGAGACCCACGATGCCGACTGTCACGTCCCGGAGTTCGGCCCCCTCGAGCGGCTGCCAGGTGCGTTCACGCTGGAGTTCGAGGAGCTGCGGGAGTCGTCGGCTGACCGACAGGATCATCATCAGGACGTACTCGGCGATCGGTCGGCTGAAGACGCCCCGGGCATTGGTCACGACCAGACCGCGCTCCATCGCGGCCGGGGTCAGCGCACGCTCCACGCCAGACGTCGCCGAATGGACCCAGGACAGGCGCGGCGCCCGAACCAGGAGCCGGTCGAAGGCCTCGGAGCTCAGCCAGCCGCGCAGCATCACTTCGACATCGTCGAGCGGCCCGTCTGCAAGGCCCTCGACGGAGACCGTGACGAGCCTGGCGCCCGGAGCGGCCGCCCGGATGCGCTCCAGGTCCCGGGATCGGTAGCGTGCCGACAGGATCGGGCTCAGCGCGATGGCAGTCGGCGCGCCGCCCGGCCCGCTGCCGGGGCCGGCCACGGTTCGCTTCATGCCAGCGGCCTCGGTGACACGGTCAGCTCGGCTGGGCCATCAAGCACGCGACAGATCCAGCGGTCCGGTTCCGCGATCTCGCCATCGCGCGGAAGCGACGCCGGGCCGTCCCAGAGACGCGACAGTGCCGATCGACCTCGAGCATCGGCGATCGCCCTCACGAACGCCTCACCCTTCTTGTACTGCTCCATCTTCAGGTCCATTCCCGTCAGTCGGAGCATGGACCGTTCGAATGGTGTCCTGCGGTTGCGCCGCTCATGGAACCGCTGACTGATGCGCGCCACGTCCGGCACGAGATCGTGACCGACCTCGTCCATGACGTAGTCGCTGAACCCCTCGAGGAGGCTCATCACGGCCTGGGTCTCCCGGAACAGGCGCTTCTGCTCGTCGCCCATCAGGCTCTCCATCCAGTGCTCGCCCGCGCTCTCGCCCCGAAGGGCTCGCCCGAGACTCCGGAGCGCTTCGCGGCCCATCCCCTTCGCGTCACTGCCGAACAGCGTCAACTGGCGCTCGAGCCGCGATGCCAGGTACGGTCGGAGCCAAGGATGGGCTTCGAACTCGAAGGCGTGGGTCGTTTCGTGCAGCGCGATCCATGTTCGGAACGGGCCGAGCGGAACCCCCAGCGTCCGGGCGGTCTGGCGGATGTTCTCCTCGACGAAGATCAGCCGCCCGGGCGTGGATTCGGCGGACAGCAACGCCAGGTCGTACTGACCCAGGACCCGCTGACCCATGAAGCCGAGGAGGAATCCCAGCTGGCGGGTCGTGATCCAGCGGTTGGCGAGCGCCATCGTGGCTTTGGCAAGACCGCCGCCGGCCGGGATCACCTGGTCGAGCAGGTCCGACTCCAGCTTGCCGATCAGCGCCTCGAACGCCGACGTGTTGGCGCGGACCCAGCCGGCGCGGTCGACGACGGCACACCGCTCGACGACCCCCGGAAGCTCGGCGCCGAGCGTCGCCGAGAGCGCCGGGACGATCCGTTCCATGGCCGCCAAGTAGGCCGGCTCGGCGGCGCGCAGGTCCGCTGCCGTGAGCGTCCCCGGCGCGCCGCGCAGACGGTCGATCGCGATCCTCTCCACCGCAGGCCAGTCGACCAGGCCCTCGCGGGCTCGGTCCTCGATCCGACGTCCGACGACCGTCGCCGCCGCGCCCAGAGCCGAACCGATGAGAAGACCAGCCTGCCAGGCTCGATCGTCGCGCCAGGAACCGCCCTGGCGGGTCCGCGGGTCAGAACGGCCGCTCATGACACGAGGGCTCCGAGTTCGATCGGATCCGCCATGGGCAGTCCCGAGCCGAACAGTCTCACCGCCACCTCGTGGAAACGTGCCGGATCTCCGGTGGTCAACTGGCGATGGCTCGTCGGCCTCTGGGCCTCGTCCGGGCGTTCGTGCCCCGCAAGTCCGGCGTCGGCGGCGGTCCCGCGCGTGGTGCCTGGAGCCTCGAGCCCGTTGACGACGAGCAGTTCGGCGAGCGCCGAGGCGGTGGCTGTCGCCGAATCGACGATCGCCACCCGATCTCCCACGACCCCGGCGATGAGCGATCGCAGCAAGGGGTAGTGCGTGCAGCCGAGCAGCAGCGTGTCGATCGTCGCTCCCGGCGGTCGCGGGAAGATGGACTCGCCGTCCGCACCGCGCTCGCCGAGCAGCGGTGCCAGCGCCATGGCGACGGTCGCCTCAGCCTCGGGCCCGGACAGGATCCCCGCCTCGACCATCGGGACGAGCGTCGGCGTCGCATGCTCGTATACCTCGATCGCGGGGTTCTCGTCCTTGATCGACGTGAAGTAGGCGTGCGACCTGACGGTGGCCGGCGTGGCGATCACGCCGACGCGCCGATTGCGGGTCGACAGCGCGGCAGCAGAAGCGCCTGGTCGGATGACGCCGAGGATCGGCAGATCGTAGCGGCGCCGGAAGGCCCCGATCCCGACGGCCGTCGAGGTGTTGCAGGCCACGACGATCGCCTTGACATCCCGTTCAGCGAGGGCGTCGAGCGCCTGTGTCGAATAGGACAGGACCTCCTCGTCGGACCGCGGACCGTAGGGCGCGCGAGCATTGTCGCCGAGGTAGATGGTGGATTCGTACGGCGACCGCCGAACGATCTCGCGCAGGACCGTCAGGCCACCGACACCGGAGTCGAACACGCCGATCGGACGGGGATCGGACATCGACGACCTAGCGGTGCCCGGCGACGGCCGCGGCTGGTCGCGTACCGAGCAGCTCCGAGGCCACTCTCGCGATGTCCTGGCTGACCGCGGCCGCGGGATCGGCCAGGACGAACGGGACACCTTCGTTGTTCGACCGCACGACGAGGTGGCCGTCCGAGACGACGCGATGCTCCGGGATCCGGCCGAGGGCGCGATGGAGGTCGTCGGGGTCGATCCCGCCCGGGCTGTCGGCCCGGTTGACCAGGTAATGGACCTTGGATGCCGGATAGCCGATGGAGCGGAACGTGTCGGCCATGGAGATCGTGTTGTGGATCGTGGTCGAGTCATACGTGACGATCTCCACGATCGTATCGGCCCCATCGAGGAAGGCAAGATTGATGTCGTTGATGCTGCTCGACGTGTCGATGACGACGGTCGTATAGACGCGCCGCAGCAGCGACAGGATCTTGTCCACGTCCCGGGGGTTGATCATCTCCGCCATCTCGATCCGGGGCGGCGCGAGCAGGATGTCCACGCCGGAGGGGTCGCGCCACAGCACGTCCGCCAGGTCCGATTCGGCGATCCGATCCGTGGGCAGGTCCATGATGGAGGGAGCATCGACGGGCACCCGGAGCAGCGCCCGGAGGTCGCCGAACTGGAGGCTCCCGTCGATCAGGACGGTGCGCTGACCCTGCTGGCCGAACGCCACGGCGAGGTTGAACGCCACGGTCGTCTTCCCGACGCCACCCTTGGGAGCGAACACGGTGAAGACGTGCTGGGCCAGGCCCGGGGACGCGGCCGCGTGCTCCCGCTTGACGTACGCGATCCGGGTCATCAGGTCAAAGCCGCTGAATGGCATCGCCAGAACGCCGTGGACACCGCGCCCGGGATCCTCGTCCACTGGCTGCTGAGGCACCGTCAGGACGATCACCGGAACGTCGAGGCCTGCCTCGTGGATCTGCTCGACGAGCTTGGGTCCCTTGACGCGGCCCTGGAGCAGCGAATCCACCAGGACCACGTCGGGCCGGAGTTCTCGGATCTGGCCGATGGCCCTGGAGCCATCGGAGACGACGTCCAGCAACTTGATGGATGCCTGCGTGTTCAGCAGGCCGCGGATGTACTGGGCGACCTGCGGGACGTCTTCGACGATCAGCAGGCGCGTCTGATCAGAACTCGGCATGGGCTCCGACGATACCACGGTGCCTGCCCTCGGGACCCACCCTGAGGTCGCGGTGCCGACCGGGAGCCATCAGCGTCGTTCGGCGATGAGGACGGCCCGGTCAGCCCCCGGTCCGAGGGCGCTCAGGTCGTATCCCCCGGCGATGACCTCGACCCGCAATCCAGCCTCCTCCGCGAAGGCTCCCAGCTCGTCGGTCGACACCAGCCGCAGCCGGTCGCGCCGGATCCAGCGCGCCGGCGGCTCGCCTTGGTTTCCCTCCTCGTAGATGGCGGTGAGGGTGATCGTCCCGGTCGCGGCATCGTGTTGGGCCGAGCCGGCCTTGGTCACGACGCGTCCCGAGTCGGGATCGGTCCGCGGCCATTCGAGGATGACGCGGCCATCGAAGCGGGCGAGGTCGTCGGCGTCAGGCAGCCACACGTCGACAGCGGCCAGGCCGCCCGGGGCGAGCAGCTTCGCCATCGTCCGGAATGCCTCGCGCTGCGCGGATCTCGTTCCGAGGAGCATGAGCGAGTTGAGGGCGATGAACGCCAGCGCGTAGCGACCGCCGGCCGGGAGCTCCAGATGGAGCAGATCCGCTTCGACGAACTCGAGGCGCTCCGTGTCGAGGCCCGCTGCGGCGGCCCGTGCCCGACCGCGATCGATCATCGCCGCGTCCAGGTCGACGGCGGTGACGCGGTGACCCGCCTCGGCGAGGGGGACGGCGAGCCGGCCGGTACCGGCGGCAAGTTCCACGACGGGTCCGTCGGCGCGATCCGCTAGGGCGAGCCACAGGTCGAGATCCCCGGGGTCGTCCTGGAGGTCCAGGTCGTACAGGCGGGCGAGCGCAGCCGCAGTGGTCGGGTCGGGTCGGTCCAGCATCGGCACCGACTATCCGGGATGGCCGTGCGGCATGGCCGGGTCGGTTGGGAAGCGACCGGGTCGCGGCGCGCGCCCCGCCCAGCGCACCGCATTCCCGTCCCGCTTCCGCACCGCGAGCGCGCTGATGGCTTCGAGAGCGGCTCGATTGGCCGCCATCGCCGTGGTCTCGGCGTGATCGTACGGCGGCGACACTTCGACGACGTCCATCCCGGCCAGGTCCACCGCAAGCACGATCTGCCGGATCGCACGCAAGACCTCCCGGGTCAGCATCCCACCCGGTTCCGGTGTGCCGGTACCCGGGGCCATCCCCGGATCGATGACGTCGATGTCGAGGCTGAGGTAGACATGGTCGGGTCCGTCGAGCGCTTCGTCGATCGCCTGCGCGACGACGGCCTCGGCGCCGCGCTCCTCGATCTCGCGCATGAAGTGGTAGCGAAACCCCTGCTCCTTCATCCACTCGAACGTGTCCACCGGCGGCCAGTAGCCGCGGAGCCCTACCTGGACGAAGTTCTTGCCCTTGACGGCACCGGACTCGACGAGCCGTCGCATCGGCGTCCCGTGACCGGACAGCACGCCCCAGTCGTCCGGGGCCGTGTCCGCATGCGCATCGAAATGGACGATGCCGATGCTGCCCGGCCGCCGCACCTCCGCGATCGCCGACGCACTCGGCCAGGTGATGGAGTGATCTCCGCCGAGGATGATCGGGATGGCGCCGGTCTCGGCGACTTCGAGCACCTTGCGGTAGATGAGCGCGTGGGCTCGGTCGATCCAGGCGGGCACGATGTTGGCGTCGCCGCCGTCCACCACATTGAGGATCTCGAACGGCTCCACGTCGAGCTGCAACGAGTTGATGGAACCGGACGTGTACTGCGCCTCGCGGATCGCTCGCGGTCCGAAGCGGGCGCCGGGTCGGTGACTGACCGCGTCGTCGAACGGCGCCCCGATGATCGCGACGTCGACCTCACGCCGACGCAGCTCCGCTGGGTCCGTGACCCACGGCAGCTTCATGAAGCTGGCCGATCCGACGTAGGTCGGCAGGTCGTAGTCGCTGTACGTCTCGTAGGCGCGATCCCAGCCGTTGGCGACGGCGAAGTCGGGGGCGCCCTCCGACTCGGGATCGGCGTCGTTGGGGCGCTCGGCCACGGGAACCTCCGGGAGACGGATCGACCCGGCCGGGCCGGGTCCTGCGATCGCCGTCATCTCGCTTGGGGCGCCGCCGGTTCGAGATCGGCCGTCCAGCGGGGCGCGCCGGTGGATGGTAGCACCCCCCTGTCGGGCGTCGAATCAGCGAAGCCGCTGGTCCGACGCCGGGTTCAGCGAGCGGTCCGGCCCTCGGTCGCGCTCCGGAACGATGCCCAGGCGGCCTCGACGAGGACGGGGTCCGCGAACAGGTCGTAGGCGGTCTGGGCGACCAGCGTGGCGGCCAGGAGCGTCGTCTCGTCCGCCCTGGGCGTCGCGGCCGCATCGCGAAAGGCGGTCGAATGGCCGGGTACGCCCTCGTCGCAGATGGCGAGATCCGGGTGGATGGCGGGGCAGACCCAGCTGACGTTGGCCATGTCCGTGCTGCCCGAGTTCGGATCGTCGCCCATGTCCGTGATGCCGTAGGCGCCCATGTTCGCCCTGAAACGCTCGGCGAGGACGGGGTTGTTGACCATCGTCGTCGCCCAGCCGGAGAACGACACGTCGACCGTGGTACCGGTCGCCATGGCGGCCGCCTCGCACATCGCCTCGAATGCCCGACGCATCTTCCCGTAGCCTTCCGGGTCCTCGGCCCGGATCATGAACCAGGCAGACGTTCGGTCCGGGATGATGTTGGCGGCCGTGCCGCCCTCGCGGATAATCCCGTGGACTCGTGAGGTCGGTCGCAGCTGCTGACGCCACAGTCCGACCGATGTGAACAGCATGATCAGCGCGTCGAGGGCGTTCTTCCCCATCCACGGGTCCGAGGACGCGTGGGCCTGGAGACCGGTGAACACGACGTCCACGTCCTCCGACGCGAGCGGGTGCGACTCGACGTGGTTCCGGTCGCACGGGTGGAAGAGCAGGGCGGCGTCGAGGCCCTCGAACAGACCCTGGTCGATCATGATCTGCTTGCCGCTGCCATGCTCCTCGGCCGGAGTGCCGAGGAACACGATCGCGCCCGGCAGCTCGTCGGCGATCGTGGCAAGGGCGATAGCCGCACCGAGACCGGAGGCCGCCATCGTGTTGTGGCCGCAACCGTGCCCGAGTCCCGGCAGCGCGTCGTATTCCGCGAGGATCCCGATCCGCGGCCCCTCGGTCGCGCGCCCTCCGCGTTTCACGGCCCGGATGGCCGTGGCGAGACCCCCGGCGGGGTACTCCACCTCGAAACCGTGCGCCCGCAATCGGTCCGCGATCCAGGCGGAAGCCTGGAACTCCTCGAAGGCCGCTTCCGGGTTCGCGTGGATCCGATGCGACAGGTCGATGATCTCGGACCGCGCCGACTCCACGGCGGCGGCGAGCCGAGCCTTGACCTCAGCACCGGGCTCGGCGGGAGTGGTCGCCAAGAGATCAGGCATGGGTACTCCAACGACATGGCGATGAACGGGCAGATGACGGCGGGACGCCGCGGGCCTTCTGAAGGGTAGCGCCGGCGGCCGGTCCGGCGCCGGCCGGTGCGAATGCGGGACTTGGCGCAGCGAGGCCCGTCACCGCTCCGCGGACAAGGTCGACTCTGCGACCAGCACGAGAGCCAGGATGAACAGGGCGATCGGAAGCTCCAACGCGCCCTGTAGCCGGAGCACCACGAAGACGGCGGCGACCAACCCTACCCAGCCGCCTCGCCTGACCGCGCGAGCCCAGTCGCCCCGATAGGCGATCCCCTGATGGCGCGCGAACACAACCAACCACCAGACCGGGATCGTGGTCAGGGCGATGGCAAGGCCGATCAGGGCGGCCCCAACGAACCCCGCCACGGGATCCGCGATGGGGTCGCGGGTCGTCACGACGATGCCGACCAGGATCCACAGGACCGCGGCGGCACCGAACACGCCAAGATTCGCAAGGCGGTCGAGGCGTTCCATGACGCCCGAGTCTAGGGGGTCGGAGCGGCTCCCCGCCGCTCGCCTCCCCGTGGTCCGCTACGACCCGGCCCGGGCATCCGCCACACTCGATGGGCAGATCTCGCGGAACGCGCACCAGCGGCAGGACTGGCGGTCCGGCCGCGCGGTGTAGTCGCGCCGACGGATCCCTCCGGCGGCCCTGGCGATCTTGTCCCTCGCTTTCGCGAGGCGCTTCGGGTCGACCGCGACCTTGCCGACGAGACCCGAGTCGAGGAAATGCAGCGCGATGGAGTCCGGCAACCGGCCGGTCATGGCCTCGTATCCCATCGCATAGATCTGGAGCTGGAGCGAGTCCCGGGCGCGTTGGCGCGCCCGGGCGGGATCGCGCACGTCCGATGACTTGTAGTCCGTGATCGTCACGCGTTCCCGACCGAGGATGCCGAGCGTCGGGGATACGACGTCCGCCGAGGGCGACGCTTCCGGCCTCGACGGCAAGGCGTTCGCCGCGGGTGCAGACGCCGTCGCATCCGCCGGCCGAGCCTGCCCGTCCTCGGGTGCCTCGGGTTCCACGTCCACCCGGTCCCAGCGACCTCGGACACGGTCGCCCCCGAGCACGAAACTGAACTCCCGCTCCACGTACGTCGGGATGACCGCTCCGGGCTGGAGTTGCGCGTCTCGGAAACGACGCAGTGCCGCGCGACCAGCC
>JAOUEG010000201.1 GCA_029858845.1 Chloroflexota bacterium
AGCGTCCACCGGCCGCCAGCAATGCCGCGTGGCAGGGCGTGGTCCTGAGCGGTCGACCGGCCGGCAGCTCCTCGTTCGGATAGGCCATGACGAACCGACGCGCGTAGAACTGGGCGGTCGTGGCCTTCAGGTAGCCGTCGTCTGACGCGTACGCGCCGAAGCGTGCGACGTCCATCCCGAACACGTCCAGACCGGGATCGCCGTCCACGATCCAGTTGGCCAGCGCCAGCCCGATCCCGGCACCCTGCGAGAACCCGGCCATGCAGCCACAGGCAGCCCAGTAGCCGGGGATCCCGTGGACCGGGCCGATGAGGGGGTTCCCGTCCGGGGTGAACGTGAACGCCCCGTTCACCCAACGCTTGATCCCGACCTCCCGGAGGACGGGGAAGCGATCGAATGCCATCTCCAGTTCGGGCAGGATGCGGTCGATCTCCTCCGGGAAGAGGGTCATCCCGAAGTCCCATGGCGCGCCGTCCACCGCCCAGTGGACCGGTCGCTGCTCGTAGATGCCGAGGAGTACGCCGCCCGCCTCGCGCTGGAGGTAGGTGAAGCCCTCAAGATCGGTGACCGCCGGCATCAGACCATCGATCGCCGCGATAGCGGGGATCTCGTCCGTGACGAGGTAGTGGTGCGGCATCGGGATGAGCGGGTGGTCCACGCCGACCATCCGGCCCACCCGGCGTGCCCACAGTCCGGCTGCGTTGACGACGTGCTCGGCAACGACCGTGCCGAGCTCGGTGACGACGTCCCAGCCGCCGTCTCGGCGAAGCTCCAGTGCGACGACACGATTGCCCTGGACCACCTCGGCGCCGCGCGCCCGCGCCGCCGCCGCGTAGGCGTACGTCGCGCCGTTGGGATCGAGGTTGCCCTCCTCCGGATCGAAGAGTGCCCCGTGGAGCCCCGCCGGATCGATGATCGGAACCATCGCCGCCGCCTCGTCGGGGGTGAGCAGCCGAGCCCCCTCGTGGCCCTGGCTGCGCAGCCAGGCGAGTTCCGAGCGCAGCCAGCGCAAGCGCTCTGCCGTGCCGGCAAGTTCCAGGCCTCCGGACATCTTGAGCCCGATGCTCTGGCCACTCTCCGCCTCTACGACCGGATAGAGGCCGATCGTGTATCGCTGGAGGGCCGCGATCCGGGTGTCAGCGTTGATGGCGTGGAAGCCGCCGGCGGCATGCCACGACGATCCGGCCGTGAGTCGGTCTCGCTCCATGACCACGACGTCCGCCATGCCCCGGACCGAGAGATGATAGGCGACGCTCACGCCGACGATCCCACCCCCGATGACGACGACGCGATAGTGGCTCTTCACGCCGGTCAGGGTACCCGGCCGCCACCTTCCCCGAGCGAATCCCTCAATCGCCCCGCAGGGCTTCGCGATCCGCGGTGTTCTCGGCCGACTCTCCGGTCGCCTGTCGCACCACCGGCTGGTACCCGGGATCCGGCCTGGGCCGCGGCCGCCGGACCTCCATGGTGGCCCGTTCCGCGTTGATGACATGCATGACCGCGTTGATCAGCGCAAGGTGGGCGAAGGCCTGGGGGAAGTTGCCCAGGTGCCCCCCGGTCTCCGGGTCAAGCTCCTCGCCGTACAGGCCGAGTGGGCTCGCATTCTTCAGCAGCTTCTCGCACATCCGGCGGGCCTGGTCCACTTCTCCGATCTCCACGAGGGCGGATACGAGCCAGAACGAGCAGATCGTGAAGCTGCCCTCCTCGCCGTCCAGGCCGTCATCCGTCAGGTGGGCCCGATAGCGCAGGACGAAGCCATCCTCGGTCAACTCGTTGGCGATCGCGAGCACGGTGCGGCGGATCCTATCGTCATCGGCCGGCAGGAACCGCACGAGCGGCATGAGCAGCACCGACGCGTCCAGCGCATCGGTGTCGTAATGCTGGGTGAACACGCCGCGCTGGTCCACGGCGTTGGCGCACACGTCCGCCCGGATCTCGTCGGCCGCCTGTTGCCAGCGCTCGGCGCGTTCGCGATCGTCGCGCAGACGGGCCAGGCGGGCGCCTCGATCAGCGGCGACCCAGCACATCACTTTGGAGCTCGTGAAGTGCTGCGGTTCCCCGCGCACCTCCCAGATCCCCCGGTCCTTCTCACGCCAGTGCTCGAGCGCCTGCTCGACGAGACGCACGAGGATAGGCCAGATGCGCTCGTCGAGGTGGTCCCGGGACTTGGTATGGAGGTAGACCGAATCGAGGACCGCACCCCAGACATCGTGTTGGCGCTGCGCGTTCGCGCCGTTGCCGATACGGACCGGTCGGGCGCCCTCGTAGCCTTGCAGGTGGTCGAGGATCCGTTCGTTGGGCACCGGCTCGCCATCGATCGTGTACATGACCTGCAGGTCCTGGTCGCGTCGGGCGACATCGGCGATGAAGTACAGGTAGTCGTTCGCCTCCCAGTCGAACCCGAGCGTGTAGAGGCCCCACAGGGCGAGCGTCGAGTCCCGGATCCAGGAGTAGCGGTAGTCCCAATTGCGTTCGCCGCCGGGCGTCTCCGGCAGTGAGGTGGTGGCTGCCGCCACGACCGCTCCCGTGGGAGCGAACGTAAGTCCCTTGAGCGTGAGCGCGGACCGCTGGAGGACGCTGCGCCACGGATGATCGGGAAAATGGCCGCGAGCCAGCCAGTGCTGCCAGTGGTGGGCGGTCCACACGAGGCGATCGCGTGCCTTCTCGGGCGTCCGAGGTGGCTGACCCGTGTGCCACGAGAGCGCGGCGAAGCGGGTTTCGCCCTGGCGGACCAGCGTGCGTCCGATCGCACGCGGGCCCTCGAAGCCGATGTTGATGTCGCTGGTCAGCGTGACCGTCAGGTCGCTTTCCCCGGAACGGCAGATGCCCTGCCGGTACCCGTCTTCCGGGTACTCCCAGGTGCCATGCTGCTGCCCGTAGTCGAACACGGGTTCGCAGTCCAGGCTGACCTGGACCTCGCCATTGACGCAGCGAACCATGCGCAGGAGGACGTGTTCGGCGTCGTAGTCGGTCGGGGCACGGCGATGCGATCGCGACCGATCGTCCTCGTGGCGCCACGGACCCATGAGCATCACGTCGCGCACGACGATCCAGCCCGTGGGCGTCATCCACGATGTTTCGAGGATCATGGTTCCCGGGAGATAGCGGCGAGAGACGGGGACCGTCGCGTCGGACGGACCGATGCGGAATCCGCCGGCGTCTCGATCCAGCAGGGCGCCGAAGACGCTGGGGGAGTCCATCTGCGGAAGGCACATCCACTCGACATTGCCACCCGGCGAGATCAGGGCCGTGGTCTCGCAGTCGGACAGGAAGGCGTAGTCGGCTATCGGCGGGAAGGGAGACCCAGGCGCCAGGCCCTCGAGCCCCCGACGGTCCTGCCGCCGCACGGCGTCGCCGTTGTACATCGTCATGCACCCCCTGCGGAGTCGGGGCACAGTCTCTCATCGTCTCGCGATCCGTCCAACCCACCGAAGGTCCCCGTCGGCCGTGGCCGGCAAAGCCTACGTGGCGTCGGGGTCCGTCCGCAGCGTTTTCTCGAGAGCTTCGGGGGCACGTCAGTCGTTGCTGACCGCCACCGTCACCGCAGTCGGGATCGGGCCGACGGCGATCGCACCGGTCGCGCGGATGACAACGGCGCCGAGCGCCACCATCGCGACGCCTCCCAGCCACCCCGCCAGCACGTCACTCGGATAGTGGACGCCCAGGGCGATCCGCGACAGGCCGACGAGATGCGGGATGGCGAGGCCGATCGCCAGGAGCACCAGGGTGGGCAGCCGCGACAGCGGGGTTCGCCAGGCCACCAGCGCGATGAGGCCGTAGGTCACCGTGCTCTCCAGCGTGTGGCCCGATGGGTAGCTGAACCCGACCTCCGGGGCGAGCGCCTCCCACGGCGGTCGGGGCCGGGCGACGAGGTCCTTGAGCAGGTCCGTGAATAGGGTCGAGCCGACCAGCACGACGGCCAGGATGACCGCGAGACGAGCATGCCTGGTCAGCGCCGCGGAGGCGGTGAGCATGACGCCGATCGGGATCAGGATCGCCCCGCCGGCGAACGTGCATGCCTCCCAGAATCCGAGCGGCACGGGCAATCCGCGCATCGCCGTGGAGAACGCATCGTCGAATGCCAGGTCGACGCCGCTGCCGACCAGGATCGTCAGGAGCAGGAACCCCACCGCGCACGCGAGGGCCAGCCAGATCCATGGGTCACGCCGGACAGTCGAAGGATCCATCGACGTGCCCGTCAGGTTGCGCTCGGCTCGTCGGCTGGAAGGAGCATGGCTGCCACCTCGTCTCGGCTGGGCGTCATGTTGTGCATCCGGCGCCCGTGTTCCACCGTTGCGGTCT
>JAOUEG010000200.1 GCA_029858845.1 Chloroflexota bacterium
CGATGGGTAGCCTGGTCCTGGTGACCATCCTGTACGGGGCCTCCTGTCCGCAGCCCTGATCGATCCGCCCTGAGGAGTCCGCCTGATGAACCCCCGCCCGATCGACTTCGTCGGCGCTGCACTGCTCGTGATCGTCCTGTTGGGGCTCGTGGCGATCATCGTCGTCGGCAATATCCCGGTCGCCGAGGCGTAACCGAACGACTCCCCGACGAGTCCCTGCAGGATGGCGGATTCGCAGCTACACTCTGGCGCACTCGCGCGTCTCATCGGTTCGTGAGCGCAGCCCGTGGGGCGGTTCCCGGGAACCTTCGGGGGAAGTGGATGCAGTCGGCACAGCCACGCGATATCGGGATCCTGATCTTCGTGATCGGCCTCTTCCTGATCCTGTTCGTCGTGACGCTGACGATGGGCACGCCCGTCCGCTGATCGAAGGCCGCGAGGCGCCAGGCATCCGGGGCGGACGGGTTGGCCGCGACGGATCTCAGTCGCACAGGCGTTCGAAGTGCCGGGTGCCGGTGCCCCGCCTGGCGAACGGGCGCCGACGCGGTCCTCGCCGGTGTTCATACTGGCGCCCACCGCGGCGGCCGGCGCCGTCGTCGCCACGGAGAGCGGGACATGAGACGCCTGGTCCTCGCCACGGTCATGACGGTGCTGCTGGGCGCATGTGGGAACGCGACCCCGGTCCAGGTCGGTTCCATGGCCACCGCCACGTCGTCGCCTTCTCCCGACATCCGCCCCTCGGCGACGTCCAGCGCTCCGGCGCGGCTCTACCCGTACTCGCTGCCCTGGCCGGTCGACCTGGTCGAGTCAGACTGGCGGTTCGCGACGGCGGCATGGGACGGAACGGCCCGCATCGACCATGGCAACCGATACACCGATAGCGCCGAGACTCGCGACGGGTCGCTGTTCGCCTTCGGATTCCCCATGACCGGAGGGCCGGAGGACCTCCGGGACCTCGTCGCCGAGCAGGCACAGGCATGGCATGGCTGCCAGCCTGAACCGTCTGCGGAGGAACCAGTCGAGGGCGGAGTGGCCGACGGCATCCTGGGCGTCTACGCCTGTGGCGTCACCCCCGTCCTGCGCTGGGTCGGCGTCCACGAGGGATTCGGGCTCTTCGTCGGGCTCATCGTCGCGCCGGGATCCGATGTCGACGAGGTCGAGGCGCGGTTCAGGGAGCACCTGG
Source organism: Chloroflexota bacterium (assembly GCA_029858845.1). GTDB lineage: Bacteria > Chloroflexota > Limnocylindria > Limnocylindrales > CSP1-4 > SPCO01. Next base: position 1,184 of record JAOUEG010000200.1, read on the forward strand.
CCGGACTGGAGTGGACCGGCTGACGGCGACCTTCAGTCGTACAGGCGCTCGAGGTGCCAGGTACCGACGATGCGGTCGAGGTAGATGAGGGCGAGCCAGCGATCCCCCGCTACCTTGACGTAGTCGCGCGCGATCGGGTCGCGCCACCACGACTCCTCGATCCGCCATCGATTGCAGACCTCGACCGGCTCGCGCCGGCCGTTCCAGCGGATGGCCACGAGCCGCCCGTCGGCGTGATCGAACTCGACGTCGATCGTCGGGTGCTCGCGCAGCAGCCGGGTCATCCGACCGGTCCGTCGCCGAGACCGACCGGCCGCCACGACCAGCGATCCTCGGGGAGTGGCGCTTCCGGGTCCGCGAGGGCCACCCGCCGCACGCGATCCTCCCCGTAGGTCAGAGCCAGCCGCGCGAGCTGCCAGCCGAGCCGGGCCGAGCGCGCGCCCTGCGGCCCGAACAGCGGCAACTGCTGACCAGCGGCCGGGGTCGTGCCGCGGAGCTCGAGGTCCAGCCGCGCGACGGCGGCCGGCGGCGGCTCCCGCTCCAGGCGAGCGAACAACAGGCGCTCGACAGCGTCGGGATCCGCGGTAGGCTCCGGGAAGCGCTGCTCCACCTCGATCCGCGGCGCCACCCCGGCACGAGCGAATGCGAGATCGAGCTCCAGGGTCAGCATCGCCCGGTCCGCGGCGAGGCCCCGTCCCGCGAGCTGCGCGGTCAGCGCCATCACCAGCCGGTGGAGGACGAAGCGCAGCGGTTCAAGCTCTTCCACCGGCGGCTCGATGGGCAGGGCGAGGGCGAGACGCTCGGTGACGCGGCGGGCGCGGAACGGCTCGGTCTCCTCGCCGCGCGCGCGCGCGTGCAAACGGGCACCTTCGTCGCCGAACCGGGCGATCAGCGCGGACTGCGGGATCTCCGCCACGGACCCGATCCGTCGAAGCCCGAACCGCTGGAGGCGCGCCCGGACATCGCCATCCGTCGTCAGGAGGCTGGACGGGAGATCGGCCAGAAAGGCAGCCTCATGGCCGGGCGGCACGATGACCGGGATATCGAGCCGAGCGTGGACCGCGGCGATCGTCGCCGAGAAATGCGTGCCGGCGATGCCGGCCCGGAACGCGGACCCCTCCCCGGGGAGCGTGGCACGCAACGCGGAGACGACCCGCTCGACGAGCACGGACTCGGGACCCCACAACGGCTCCAGGCCATCGATACCGAGCTCGAACAGCCCGAACGCTGGGTCGAGCGGGTCCGTGACCCCGGCCAGGCTTGGGCTGAACCGGCCGAGCGCCTCGAAGGCGGCCTCGGCCGCCGCCCGGTCCGCGTCGGGATCGGGCTCGATGAAGGTCGCCTCAGGGACGAGTCGGTGGGCGCTCCCCAGCGGCATCCCGCGCCGGACGCCCAGGGCCCGCGCGCCCGGATCCGCGTCGATGACCGGCCCCGGATCCCACGGCCGGCCGCCGAGCACGAGCGGGCCGGGAGGGAAGGGCTCGGAGCGTCTGGCCCGGGCCAAGCCGAGGAGGAGGTGGGGCATGAAGAGGTGGAGACGTCGCATGGTCGTGGGTCTTTCGATCGGGGGCCTCATGAGCGGGAGCGGGGACAGGCGGGGCGTCGAGGGCGTCGATCAGGAGTGCGTCATGCATGAGACACGCATCCCGTTCGCCGCCCTCGGCATAGAGGATCCGGAGCGTCGCCCGGCGCCCCGGCGGCCCGTGGCGGTTGTGAACCACCAGTGCCTCGGTGCGCTGGCCGACGATGTCGTGGCCCAGGCGGAGCCACGACCGGCGAGCCAGTTCCAGGCGGATGCCGGTCGACTCGGCGACGGCGGTCGCGAGGCCGCTGCTGCGTCCGGCCCCGCCGCGCCCGTCACCAGCGAGCGCAGGGGCATCGAGGATCAGGAACAGGGTCTCCGCACGCCGGGCGAACGCGGCGAGTCGATGGAGTCGATCGGCGATCACGGCCGGCCTGTCCGATCTGGCCAGCCGACCGCCGGGCAGGTCGAGGACGAGCATGTCCACCGACCTGCCCGCCATGAGCGAACCAGCGATGGACAGACCTTCGTCCAGGTCGGCCGGAGTGATGACCACGAACCACTCGAGGCGGACGCCACGGGCAACGGCCTCGACCGGATCGAAGCTGCGTGACAGGTCCAGCCAGGCGACGACCGAACCCATCGCCTGAGCTTCCGCGGCGATCCGGAGGGCGAGCGTCATGCGGCCACTGGAGCCGTCGCCGCGGATCGCTACGCTGGCGCTTCGGGGGAGGCCACCGGGTCCGAGGATCGCGTCGAGCGCGGCGAAGCCAGTGGGGATGACCTGGCGGCCCGGGAGTGGCGCATGGCGCGACTGGACCTCCGGCGACCCGGCCGGCTCCGGCGCCAGGGCCAGCGCCCCGACGACCCGTGGAGCTGCGGCACCCCAGCGAGCCTGCAGGCCCGCGACAGCGGCGTCCAGATCACCACGGGGGGTCGTCATCGGACGATCATAATAGAACATCTGTTCTAGTCGAACAAGACCCCGGGCACCGTTTCGCGACCCTTGGCGTCCACCCGTTGCCCGATCGTCACGGGATCGACACGTCGGCTGTCTAGCATCCTCCCCTACCATGCTGTCGATGCCATCACCCGTCACCGGACCATCCGTCCCCGTCGCACCGATCCTCGTCGTCGACGACGATGCCAAGATCGTGCGGTTGGTACGGACCTATCTGGAACGGGATGGATTCACGGTCGTGACCGCCGCCGACGGCCCCGCTGCACTCGACGCCATCGAAACCCATGAACCGGCGCTGGTCGTCCTTGACCTGATGCTCCCCGAACTGGACGGGCGAGCGGTGATCCGGGCGGTCCGCAAGGACGACGAGGCGGCCCACACGCCGATCCTCGTGCTGTCCGCTCGGAGTTCGACGATCGATCGTATCGCCGGCCTCGAGGACGGCGCCGACGACTACCTGCCCAAACCGTTCTCACCGGCCGAGCTCGTGCTGCGCGTGAAGTCGATCCTGCGTCGGGCCGGCGCCCCGGCGAGCGGCCCGGCCGGGGTCTCGACGGGGCCGACCGAAACGCTCCCCGGAAGAGCCGGGACCAGCCCGGCCGGCGCAGCCCCCGCGCCCGACGGGCCGCTCATCCG